>JBDHSR010000081.1:0-10951 GCA_039808305.1 Gemmobacter sp.
CCGGCCGCTCAGACCGAGCGGGTCACGCCGCCATCGACGCGGATGTTCTGCCCGGTGATATAGGCCGCGCCCTCCGAGGCGAGGAAGGCCACCGTCGCCGCGATCTCCTCGCTGGTGCCGTAGCGCTGCATCGGCACGCCGGCGCGGCGTTCCTCGGTCGCGGGCAGGCTGTCGATCCAGCCGGGCAGGACGTTGTTCATGCGGATGTTCTCGGCCGCGTGGGTGTCGGCGAAGATCTTGGTGAAGGCGGCGAGCCCGGCCCGCGCCACCGCCGAGGTCGGGAACATCTCGGAGGGCTCGAAGGCCCAGGCGGTCGAGATATTGATGATCGCGCCGGATTTCTGCCGCCGCATCGCCGGGGTGACCAGCCGGGTCGGCCGGACCACGTTCAGGAAATAGGTGTCGATGCCGGCATGCCAATCCGCGTCGGTGATCTCCAGGATCGGCTTGCGCGGCCCGTGGCCGGCGCTGTTCACCAGCACGTCGATCCGGCCCCAGCGCTCCAGCGTGCCGTCGACCAGCCGCGCCAGATCGTCGTTCGACTGGTTCGAGCCGGTCACGCCATAACCGCCGAGTTCCGCCGCCAGCGCCTCGCCCTTGCCCGAGGAGGACAGGATCGCCACCCGGAACCCGTCCGCCGCCAGCCGCCGCGCGGCGGCGGCGCCCATGCCGCTGCCGCCCGCCGTCACGATCGCCACTTTTTCTGCCGTCATCGTCTTTCTCCTTCCCGGAACCGGCGCCGCTCCGCGCCATCTGTCGCAAGGCTGCCCGAGCCGATAGCATCGGCGCCAGGATGGCACGAGCCAGAACGACTCCCGGCATCCTGTAGATATTCTATCGCATGGCGGGCCGGATGCGGCATCCCGTGGCGATGCGTCGCGAGGGAAGGGGGCGCGAGGGGAGGGAGGCGCCTGTCCGCGCGCGGCTCCCGGCCTTGCAGGCCGCGGGTGGCCCGTCCGGCCGCCGCCTTGCGCAAGGCGCAAACCGGCTCCCGCGCCGCCGCCCATGGATTTCCCCGCGCGGCCGGCCTAAGCGCTTTCCCCGGTGCGCGGCGAGTCGTATGCTCCCGGCCAGAGGCAGGACAACGACCCCGGAACAGGAGGGCGGCATGGCAGTCGGCATTTTCGATTCAGGTCTGGGCGGGCTCACGGTGCTCGACGCCGTGGCGCGGCGGCTGCCCGAGGTGCCCTTCGTCTATTTCGGCGACAACGCCCATGCGCCCTACGGGGTGCGGACGCATGACGACATCTTCGATCTGACCTGCGCCGCGGTGGAACGGCTCTGGGCCGAGGGCTGCGATCTGGTGATCCTCGCCTGCAACACCGCCTCGGCCGCCGCGCTGAAGCGGATGCAGGAGAGCTGGATCCCGCAGGACAAGCGCGTGCTCGGCGTCTTCGTGCCGCTGATCGAGGCGCTGACCGAACGGCAATGGGGCGACAATTCGCCGCCGCGCGAGGTGGCGGTGAAGCATGTGGCGCTGTTCGCCACCCCGGCTACCGTGGCCTCGCGCGCCTTCCAGCGGGAGCTGGCGTTCCGCGCCATCGGGGTGGATGTCGAGGCGCAGCCCTGCGCCGGCGTGGTGGACGCCATCGAGCTCGGCGACGAGATCCTGGCCGAGGCGCTGGTGCGCAGCCATGTCGAAAGCCTGAAGCGCCGGATGCCGCGCCCCGAGGCGGCCATCCTCGGCTGCACCCATTATCCGCTGATGCAGAAGGCGTTCCAGGAGGCGCTGGGGCCGGAGGTCAAGGTGTTCAGCCAGGCCGATCTGGTGGCCGAAAGCCTCGCCGATTACCTGACGCGCCGCCCCGGCTTCCTCGGCTCCGGCACGCAGTCGAAGTTCCTGACCACCGGCGATCCGGCCAATGTCTCGTCCAAGGCCACGCAATTCCTGCGCCGCCAGATCGTTTTCGAGGCGGCCTGAGGCGCGGGGCACTTGCATCGCGCGGGCTTGCGCCGCAAAGAGGGCGCGATTTCCGGCCATAGGGGGCGACCATGAAGAAGCGCATCGCAATCCTCGGGGCATCCGGCTATACCGGCGCCGAACTCGTCCGCCTGATCGCCAGCCATCCGCGCCTGGAGATCGTGGCGCTTTCGGCCGACCGCAAGGCGGGGCTGGAGATGGCCGAGGTCTTTCCCTTCCTGCGCCACCTGAACCTGCCGAAGCTCTGCAAGATCGAGGAGATCGACTTCGGCCGCGTCGACCTCGCCTTCTGCGCCCTGCCGCATGCCACCTCGCAGGCGGTCATCAAGGATCTGCCGCGCGATCTGCGCATCGTCGATCTCTCCGCCGATTTCCGGCTGCGCGACGTGGCGGAATACGAGAAATGGTATGGCCAGCCCCATGCCGCGCCGGAGTTGCAGGCCGAGGCGGTCTATGGCCTGACCGAGTTCTACCGCGACGACATCCGCGCCGCCCGGCTCTGCGCCGGCACCGGCTGCAACGCGGCGACCGGGCAATACGCGCTGCGCCCGCTGATCAAGGCGGGCTGCATCGACCTCGACGACATCCTGCTCGACCTGAAATGCGGCGTCTCGGGCGCCGGGCGCAGCCTGAAGGAGAACCTGCTCCATGCCGAGCTCTCCGAGGGGACGCATGCCTATTCGGCGGGCGGCAAGCACCGGCATCTGGGCGAGTTCGATCAGGAGTTCAGCAAGATCGCCGGGCGGCCGGTGCTGGTGCAGTTCACCCCGCATCTCAGCCCGATGAACCGCGGCATCCTCGCCTCGGTCTATGTGAAGGGCGATGCGAAAGCCTGCTGGACGGCGCTGGAAAGCCGCTACGCGCTGGAGCCGTTCATCGAGGTGCTACCTTTCGGCGCACTCCCCTCGACACGCGACGTGCGCGGGTCCAATTACTGCCATATCGGCGTTGTGGGCGACCGGATCGCGGGCCGCACGCTGGTGGTGGCGGCGCTGGACAACCTGACGAAGGGCTCGTCGGGGCAGGCGATCCAGAACGCCAATCTGATGCTCGGGCTGGACGAGACCGAAGGGCTGATGCTCGCCCCGGTCTTCCCCTGATCCGGGCGGAAGCAAGCGGGGCCGGACCGGCCAGCAAGCGGAGGGGACGATGAAGGGACTGAAGAAGACGCGCCGCATCCAGATCATCGCGCTCGCCTTCGTGCTGCTGGCGGGGGCGACCGGGCTGATCGGCTATGCGATGAAGGACGGCATCAACTTCTTCCGCGCCCCCGCGCAGGTGATCGCCGAACCGCCGGCGGAGGGCGAGGTGTTCCGCCTCGGCGGTCTGGTCGAGGACGGCACGCTGCTGCGCGGGCAGGGCGAGACGGTGACCTTCCGGGTGACCGACGGCGCCGAGAGCATCCCCGTCGCCTTCACCGGCGTGCTGCCCGACCTCTTCAAGGAGGGGCAGGGCATGATCGGCACCGGCCAGATGGTGGGCGGCGTGTTCCAGGCGACCGAGATCCTCGCCAAGCATGACGAGACCTATATGCCGAAAGAGGTGATCGACGCGCTGAAGGAACAGGGCGTCTACGAGGACCCGAACAAGACCGCCAGCGCATCGTCGGAAACTGGCGGCTCCTGACCGCGCCGCCTTCCGGCGCGGTTTGCAGGCATGACCGGACCTCCATGCCGCAAGAGGTGATCGACGCGCTGGGGGACCGGAACAAGACCGCCAGCGCATTGCCTGAGACCGGCGGTTTCCGACCGCGCGCCGCCTTCCGGCGCGGTTAACCGAAACGCGGCAAGGATGATCCCCTCATCAGCGAGGGGAGAGGCCGGATGCCGATGGTGCGCGAGATTGCCGAGGAAATCGTCGCCCGCGAGGGCGGTTATGTGAACGACCCCGACGATCCGGGCGGGGCGACCAATCATGGCGTCACCATCCACACGATGCGCCGGCTCGGGCTGGATCTCGACGGCGACGGGCGGGTGACGGCGGCGGATGTGCGCCATCTGACCCGGACGCAGGCGGTGGAGATCTTCCTGCGCGACTATTTCGAGCGGCCGGGGATCGCGCGGCTGCCCGAAGCACTTCAGGCCAGCGTCTTCGACATGCAGGTCAATGCCGGGGCGAATGCGGTGAAGATCCTGCAACGCCTGCTGACCCGGCTGGGCTGGCCTTTGGCCGATGACGGGGCGATCGGACCCAAAACCGCCGCCGCCGCGCATCGGGCCGCCGCCTCTGTCCCGCATCTCGCCGATGCCTATGGCGTGGCGCGGCGCGACTATTACTACGGTCTGGGCGATGCCCGCCCGGCCAGCCGCAAATATTGCCGCAGGCGCGATGGCGGCAAGGGCGGCTGGATCGCCCGGGCGGAAGAGTTCATCTCGCCGCCCCTGCGCCTGACCGAGGCGCAGCACCGGGCGCGGGTGGCGAAATGGGGCTGAGCCTGCTTGCCGACACCGCGCGGCTGCGCCGCCTTGCCGCGCTCCTGCAAGAGGGGATGGGCGAGCAGGCGCCGCCGCTGCCCACGCTGGTCGACTTCCTGAACCGGGCGCTGCGCCCGCTTTCGGTGCTGGCGGTCTTCGCGCTGGTCGGCGCCGCCTTCTGGGACCCGGCGCGCTACGCCGCCGGAATGGCGGCGCTGCGGCTCACGCCCTGGCCGGTCTGGGCGCTGGCGGCGCTGGTGCTGGCGCTGCATTTCCTCTGGCCCGCAAGGGGGCAACCGCCGCGAACTTGACCCGCCTTCCGGCCTCTGGCATGTGCGGAGGCAACGGAAGGGACGTGCAAGATGAACCTGTTCACCGAATTGCGGGCGCTGGTGATCGCCGAACTGGGCGCGATGACGCAGGCGGGCGCGCTGCCCGCCGGGCTCGATCTGGCCAATGTCGCGGTGGAGCCGCCGCGCGATCCGGCGCATGGCGACATGGCGACCAATGCCGCGATGGTGCTGGCGAAACCCGCGGGCCAGCCGCCGCGCGCGATCGCCGAGGCGCTGGCCGCGCGCCTCGCCGCCGATCCGCGCATCGCCGAGGCTTCGGTGGCCGGGCCGGGCTTCCTGAACCTGCGCCTGCAACCCGGGGTCTGGCAGGGGCTGGTGAAGGCGGTGCTGGACAGCGGCGCCGATTACGGCCGCTCCGCCATCGGGCGGGGCGAGAAGGTGAATATCGAATTCGTCTCGGCCAACCCGACCGGGCCGATGCATGTCGGCCATGTGCGCGGCGCGGTGGTGGGCGACGCGCTGTCGAACCTGCTGGCCTTCGCCGGCTGGGACGTGACGCGGGAATATTACATCAACGACGGCGGCGCGCAGGTCGATGTTCTGGCGCGTTCCGCCTATGAGCGCTACCGCGAGGCCAACGGGCTGGAGCCCGAGATCCGCGAGGGGCTTTATCCCGGCGATTACCTGATCCCGGTGGGCGAGGCGCTGAAGGCGAAATACGGCGCCAGCCTGCTCGACCAGCCCGAAGAGGTCTGGCTGGCGGATGTGCGCGATTTCGCCACCGCCGAGATGATGCAGATGATCCGCGACGATCTCGCGGCGCTGGGCGTCGGCATGGATGTCTATTCCAGCGAGAAGGCGCTCTACGGCACCGGCGAGATCGAGGCGGCGATCGAGACGCTGCGCGGCATGGACCTGATCTACGAGGGCGTGCTGGAACCGCCGAAGGGCAAGACCCCCGAGGATTGGGAGCCGCGCGAGCAGACCCTGTTCCGCTCCACCGCGCATGGCGACGACGTGGACCGGCCGGTGAAGAAATCCGACGGAAGCTGGACCTATTTCGCCCCCGACATCGCCTATCACTACAACAAGGTGCGGCGCGGCTTCGATCAGCTCATCGACATTTTCGGCGCCGACCATGGCGGCTATGTGAAGCGGATGAAGGCCGCCGTCTCGGCGCTGTCGAACGGCCGGGTGCCGCTCGACATCAAGCTGATCCAGCTCGTGAAGCTGTGGAAGAACGGCGAGCCCTTCAAGATGTCGAAGCGCGCCGGCACTTTCGTCACGCTGCGCGATGTGGTCGAGGAGGTGGGGGCGGACGTGACCCGCTTCGTCATGCTGACCCGCAAGAACGACATGGCGCTGGATTTCGATTTCGACAAGGTGCTGGAACAGTCGAAGGACAACCCGGTCTTCTATGTGCAATATGCCAACGCCCGGGTGAACTCCGTGCTGCGCCGCGCGCGCGAGGCGGGGATCGCGGTCGATGACGCCACGCTCGCCGGCGCCGATCTGGCGCGGCTCGACCATCCGGCGGAACTGGCGCTGATCGGCAAGCTCGCCGAATGGCCGCGCCTGGTCGAGATCGCGGCGCGCGGCAACGAGCCGCATCGGGTGGCCTTCTACCTCTACGAGCTCGCCTCGGAGTTCCACGGCTTCTGGAACCGCGGCAATGACGAGCCCTCCCTGCGCTTCGTGCAGGAGGATCGGGCGGCGGCGCAGGCGAAAATCGCCCTTGCGCGCGCGGTCGGCGTTGTGATTTCCGCCGGCCTTGCTATCTTGGGCGTGACCCCGGTCGAAGAAATGCGCTGAGGATATGGCGCCTCGTCCCGGGGAACAGGCGGAAATGCGTCGGCCTTCACCGGCTGGCGCGGCGGGGCAGACCATGGCTGATTGGGACTATGACGGGTTCGATCCCGGCTATCAGGACGTGCAGGCGCGGGGGGCGGCGCCGGGCAGGCGCTGGATCAACCTCATCGGCGGCGTGGCTTCGGTGGCGTTGTTGCTGGGCGCGGGCTGGTGGGGCTACCGGATCGCGGTGCGCGATGTGATGGGCATTCCGGTCATCAAGGCGGCGGAGGGGCCGATGCGGATCGCCCCCGAAAATCCGGGCGGCGAGGTGACAGAGCATCAGGGCCTGTCGGTGAACGACGTGGCGGCGGTCGGCGTGGCCACGCCCTTGCCGGACGAGATCGTGCTGGCGCCGCGCCCGGTCGATCTGGCGACGGAGGACGGGCCGGGCCTCGCCTCTGAGCCGCCCGCGATGCTTCAGGCCCAGGCCGGCGAGATGCCGCAGCCGCTGCTGCCCGGCGCGGGGGGCGACGCGGCGAGCCCGGACAACCCCGATCCGCTGACCCTGCTGCCGGCGGATGACCGGCCGCTCGATCCGCTGACCACGGTCGGCCCGCTGGACGGGACGGCTACGCCCGAGGTGCCGGCCGATGTGCTCGCGCTGGCCGATCAACTGGCCGCCGGCGTCGCGCCGCTCGACGCGGTGGCGGCGGCCGAGGCGCCCTTCGTGCCGGCGCCGGTGGTGCCCGGCGGCATCGGCAAGTCGCTGCACCCGCTGCCGCGCCCCGCCGACAAGGCGCCGGTCGTCGCCGCGCCCGAGATCGACCCGGCGGTGAGCGCGGCCCTCGCCCTCGCCGCGACCGAGATCGACCCCGCCACCCTCGCCCCCGGCACCCGCCTCGTGCAGTTCGGCGCCTATGAGAGCGCCGACGAGGCGCGCGGGCAATGGGACCGGCTCACCGCCCGCTTCGGCGATCTGATGACCGGCAAGGCCCGGGTGATCCAGTCCGCCGAAAGCGGCGGGCGCACCTTCTACCGCCTGCGCGCGCAAGGGTTCGCCGACGAGGACGACGCCCGCCGCTTCTGCGCCGCCGTCACCGCCGAGGGGCCGGAATGTATCCCGGTCGTGGTGCGATGAGCGCGGTGCGCGGCGCCACCATCCTCGGCTGCGCGGGGCCCGCGCTCTCCGCGGACGAGGCCGCCTTCTTCCGCGAGGCCGATCCCTTCGGCTTCATCCTCTTCGCCCGCAATGTCGAAACGCCGGAGCAGGTAGGCCGCCTGACCGCCGATCTGCGCGCGGCCGTGGGCTGGAACGCCCCGGTCTTCGTCGATCAGGAGGGCGGGCGGGTGCAGCGGATGCGCGCGCCGCATTGGGCCGAATGGCTGCCGCCGCTCGACGCCGTTGCGCGCGCCGGGGCGGGGGCCGCGCGGATGATGTGGCTGCGCGCCCGGCTGATCGCGGCGGAGCTGCGCGCCGTCGGCATCGACGGCAATTGCGCGCCCTGCCTCGATCTGGCGACGGAGGCGACGCATCTTTTCCTGAAGAACCGTTGCTACGGCACCGAGGCCGCCACGGTCGCCGCGCTGGGTCGCGCCACGGCGGAGGGGCATCTGGCCGGCGGCGTGCTGCCGGTGATGAAGCACATGCCGGGCCATGGCCGCGCCGCCGGCGACACCCATCACGACCTGCCGACCGTGACCGCCGATGCGGCGACGCTGCGCGCCACCGATTTCGCCGCCTTCCGGGCGCTGAACGACCTGCCGCTGGCGATGACCGCGCATATCGTGTTCTCGGCCTTCGACGACGCGCCCGCCACCTGTTCCGCCGCCATGATGCGGGTGATGCGCGACGAGATCGGCTTTGCCGGCCTGCTCATGTCGGACGATCTGAACATGCAGGCGCTTTCGGGCACGCTGGGCGAGCGCGCCGCCCGCGCCATCGCCGCCGGCTGCGACATCGCGCTGCACTGCAAGGGCGACCTTGCCGAGATGGAGGCCGTGGTCGCGGCCGCCGGCCGGATGACGCCCCCCGCCCTGGCCCGGGGCGAGGCCGCGCTCGCCGCCCGCCGCGCGCCGGAAGCCGCCGATCCCGACGCGTTGCGCGCCGAGCATGACGCCTTGCTCGGGGCGCTGCATGTCTGACGGGTGGGACACCGGGCCGGAACGGCTCAGTGTCAGCGACCGGCTGGCGGCGGAGGCGCTGATCGTCGATGTCGACGGCTTCGAGGGGCCGCTCGACCTGCTGCTCACGCTTTCGCGCACCCAGAAGGTGGACCTGCGCCGCATCTCGGTGCTGCAACTGGCCGAGCAATATCTGCGCTTCGTCGACAAGGCCAAGGCGCTGCGCATCGAACTCGCGGCGGATTACCTGGTGATGGCCGCCTGGCTCGCCTATCTGAAATCGCGCCTGCTGCTGCCGCCCGACCCGACCGAGGAAGGCCCCTCGGCCGAGGATCTGGCGGCGCATCTGGCCTTCCAGCTCGAACGGCTGCAAGCCATGCGCGAGGCCGCCGCCCGGCTGATGGCGCGCGACCAGAAGGGGCGCGACTTCTTCGTGCGCGGCATCCCCGAAGAGGTCACCCGCGCCCGGACCGTGCGCTACACCGCCTCGCTGATCGACCTGATGCGCGGCTATGCCCGCATCCGCACCAAGGACGAGTTCCGCCCCTTCGTGATGGACCGAGACAATGTGTTCACCATGGAACAGGCGCTCGACCGGCTGCGCGGGCTGATCGGCTACGCGGCGAGCTGGTCCGATCTGGAAAGCTGGCTGCCCGAGGGCTGGGACAGCCATCCGATGCGCCGCCGCTCCTCGCTCGCCGCGCATTTCGCCGCCGTGCTGGAAATGGCCAAGCGCGGCCAGATCGACCTGCGGCAGGGCGAGACCTTCGCGCCGATCCAGATCCGCCGGAAGGGGGAGGCATGAGCGGGGCCGAGCAGAGCCTGTTCGACGCCCCCCCCATCGCCGAGCAGGAGCGGATGGTGGAGGCGATCCTCTTCGCCAGCGCCGAGCCGGTGACGGTGGCGGAGCTGGAGCGGCGGATGCCGCATGGCTGCGATCCGGCCGAGGCGCTGGCCTATCTGCGCCGCCGCTACGAGGGGCGCGGCGTGCGCGTCGTGCGGGTGGGCGACGCCTGGGCCTTCCGCACCGCGCCCGATCTCGGCCACCTGATGCAGAAAGAGGTGGTGGAGGTCCGCAAGCTCAGCCGCGCCGCCATCGAGACGCTGGCGATCATCGCCTATCACCAGCCGGTGACGCGGGTCGAGATCGAGGAGATCCGCGGCGTCGCCGTCAGCCGGGGCACGGTGGACCAGTTGCTGGAGATGGACTGGATCCGCTTCGGCCGCCGCCGCATGACGCCGGGCCGGCCGGTGACCTTCGTGGTGACCGAGGCGTTTCTCGATCATTTCGGCCTCGAATCCGCGCGTGACCTGCCGGGCTTGAAGGACCTGCGCGCGGCGGGCCTCTTGGACAACCGCCCGCTGCCGGGCGCGATGCAGCGGCCCGACGACGAGGACGAACCGACGACCGGCCAGAGCGAACTTTTCGAGGATTGACCGATGGACCTGTCCCGCCTGATCCAGATGATCGTCAACATGGTGATGCGCCGCGCGGTGAATGGCGCGATCAATCGCGGCATCGACTATGCCGCCCGCCGGGGCAAGGCGCCGGCGGAGCAGACGCCGGAGGAGCGCGCCCAGTCGCACGAGGCGCGCGAGATGGCGAAGAAGGCCCGCAAGGCCGCCCGCATCGCCCGCCGTCTCGGCCGCTGAGCCGTCATTCCCGCCGGGTCAGGCGCATCCGGTCATCCGCGATCTCCATCCGGTAGAGCCGCAGGTAGTCCATTCCCAGAAGCGAGCCGTCCATCCGCCCCTCGGTCACATAGGCCGGGATCGCGGCGTCGTGCCAGCCGCCCAGCCGCACATCGGCGAGATGCACCCGCGCCGTGCGCACCACGCCATTGGCGGTGGCGGCCTCGCCGATATAGGCGAGGCTGTCGGTGCGGATGCCGAGCCGCTCGGCGTCGTCATGGCTCAGCACGACATTGGTGGCGCCGGTATCGACCATGAAGCGCACCTCCTTGTCGCCGATGCCGAGCGTCAGGTAGAAATGCCCGTCGCCGGCGCGCGGCACCTCGATCCCGTCGCCGGTCACCTGCTGGATCGCCAGGATGTCGCCGCGCATGTCCTGCCAGAGGCCGTAGCCCGCCATCACGCCGAGGAAGATCATCCCCCAGGCCAGCGCCGTGCGCAGCGCGAGGCCGAGCCGGGTGCGGTATTCGGCGAAGACCCAGCCCCCCACGGCGGCGAGCAGCAGCGACAGGTAGATCAGCCGGGCGGTCGTCTCGGATTCCATCGGCACCTCCAGCCCCTGACTTAAGCAGGCCGGGGGCGGGCCGCAATGGCGCCTTGCGACGGGCATCGTGGCTGCCGCCCCGTTTTCCACCCCGCGCGACGGAGGGCGGGGCCCGACCGACGGGTGGGCGCTGCGACGGGTGTGGTCTGCACTTTATGATGCCGCACCGCCTATG
>JBDHSR010000082.1:0-10870 GCA_039808305.1 Gemmobacter sp.
CCCTTCTACCACCCGATGAGCCAGGGCATCGCGCTGGAGGGGATGCGGCTGGTGTTCGAGAACCTGCCCAAGGTCTATGACAACCCCGGCGACCTCGACGCCCGCGCCCATATGATGAGCGCGGCGGCGATGGGGGCGGTGGCGTTCCAGAAGGGCCTCGGCGCGATCCATGCGATGAGCCACCCGATCGGCGCGGTCTACAACACCCATCACGGCACCACCAACGCCGTGGTCATGCCGATGGTGCTGGAGTTCAACCGCTCGGCCATCGAGGAGCGGATCGACCGCGCGGCGGCCTATATCGGCATCGACGGCGGCTTCGCCGGCTTCCACGACCGGATCATGGAGCTGCGCACCAAGCTTTCGATCCCCGAGACCCTGAGCGCCCTCGGCGTGCAGTTCGGCGATCTCGACATGCTGACCGAGATGGCGCTGGAAGATCCGTCCTGCGGCGGCAATCCCATCGCGCTCACGCGCGAAAACACCCGTGCGCTGTTCGACGCCTGCATGTAAAGGGCGGGCCGGGGGCCGTCGAGCCCCCGGCCAACCCGGATAACCCCATGACCCAGCATGTCACGACCGAAATCGCGGTGATCGGCGCCGGTGTCGTCGGCATGGCCTGCGCGCTGGAACTGGCGCGGGAGGGGCGGACGGTGGTGATCGTCGATCCCGACACGCCGGGCATGGGCGCCTCTTACGGCAATGCCGGGACGGTGGCCGATTACGCGGTGCAGCCGGTCGGCACGCCCGATGTGCTGAAGAACCTGCCCTCGCTGCTCTTCGACCGCAACTCGCCGCTGGCGATCCGCCGCGCCGCCCTGCCCACGCTCGCGCCCTGGCTTTTGCGCTTCGCCCGGCAAAGCCTGCCGGGCCCGGCGCGGCGCAACGCGCAGGCGCTGGCGGGGCTGCTCGCCGATGCGACGGGCCGCTGGCGCGATCTGGCGGCGGAGGTCGGCGGCAGCGCGATCCTGCAAAACCGCGGCTGCCTCTATCTCTACGAAACGCCCCGCGCCTTCCGCGCCGCCGAGGCCGACATCGCCTTCCGCAAGGGGTTCGGCGTCACGGTGGAGCTGATCCGCCCCGAGGCGCTGGCGGCGCTGGAACCCGGCCTGCCGGTGGTCGAGGGCGGCGGCGCCTTCTTCCCGAACGCGGTCTTCCTCACCGATCCCGGCGCGATGATGACGCGGCTGGCCGAGACGCTGGCGGCGCGCGGCGTGCCGCATCTGCCGCACCGGATCGACCGGCTGACCCGGCAATTCGACGGCGTGGTGCTGGAAGGCGCCGGGCTGCGGCTCCATGCCCGGCAGGTGGTGATCGCGGCCGGGGCGCAGTCCCGCGCGCTGGCGCTTCAGGCGGGCGACGCGGTGCCGCTCGACACCGAACGCGGCTATCACGCCGAATGGGACATGGAGCGGCCGCGGCTCGGCCGCCCCGCCTGCCCCACCGCGCGCGGCTTCTACCTCTGCCCGATGAGCGGGCGGCTGCGCGTCGCCGGCACGGTGGAACTGGGCGGCCTCGCCGCGCCGCCCTCCCAGCACCGCATCGACCGGCTGGTCGAGGGCGCCCGCGCGATCTTCCCCGATCTCGGCCCGCCCGACCGGACCTGGATGGGCTTCCGCCCCTCGCTCCCCGACAGCCTGCCGGTGATCTCGGCCAGCCGGGCGGGAAATTCGGTGATCCACGCCTATGGCCATGGCCATATCGGCCTGACCCTCGCCCCGGTCACCGCGCGGATCGTGGCCGACATCGCGGCGGGGCGGGCGCCGGCGGTCGAGGCGGCGCCCTGCGCCGTGACGCGGTTCTGAGACGGCGGCCCCGGGGCTGCGCGCCCCGGACCCCCGGAGTATTTGGGCAAGAAGCAAAGGGCGATCCGGTCGGGGGCGCCGCCCCCGGGCCTTCCTCGCCACCGGAAGCGGAAAGGCCGGCGGGCCCGATCACGGCATCCCGGAAGCCTTCCGGCCTGGATTTCATTCTGGCCCAAATATCCTCAGGGGGTGAATTGCCGCAGGCAAGAGGGGGCGCGAGCGCCCCCTTTCCCCGCTCAGAGCATGCCCGGCACGACCTGATCGGGCGGGCGGTGGCCGTCGGCGAAGGTCTTGATGTTGATGAGCACCTTCTCGCCCATCTCGACGCGGCCCTCGACCGTGGCCGAGCCCATATGCGGCAGCAGCACGACATTCGGGAGTTCGCGCAGGCGCGGGTTCACCTCGTGGCCGTGTTCGTAGACGTCGAGCCCCGCCCCCGCGATCTCGCCGGCGCGCAGGCCGCGGGTCAGGGCGTTCTCGTCGATCACCTCGCCGCGCGAGGTGTTGATCACCACCGCCGAGGGTTTCAGCAGTTTCAGCCGCCGCGCGTTCAGCAGGTGGAAGGTCGAGGGCGTATGCGGGCAGTTGACCGACACGATGTCCATCCGGGCGATCATCTGGTCGAGGCTTTCCCAATAGGTCGCCTCGTGCTCGGCCTCGATCTCGGGGCGCAGGCGCCGGCGGTTGTGGTAATGGATCTGCATCCCGAAGGCACGGGCGCGCCGCGCCACCGCCTGGCCGATCCGCCCCATGCCGAGGATGCCGAGCCGCCGCCCGGCGATCCGCCCGCCCAGATGCGCCATCGGCGACCAGCCGGTCCAGCGGCCGGCCTGCATCTCGGCCATGCCCTCGGGCACCCGACGCACCACGCCGAGAATCAGCGCCATCACCATGTCGGCGGTATCGTCGGCGCCGACGCCCGGCGTGTTCGACACCAGAATCCCGCGCGAGCGCGCCGTCGCCACGTCGATATGGTCGACCCCGGCGCCGTAATTGGCGATGAGCTTCAGCCGCTCGCCGGCCTGCGCCAGCAGCGCCGCGTCGATCTGGTCGGTCACGCAGGGCACCAGCACGTCGCAGCGCCGCATCGCATCGGCGAGTTCGTCGCGCGACATCCGCGTGTCGGGGTCGCGCAGCTCCACGTCGAAGAGTTCCTTCATCCGTGTTTCCACCACCTCCGGCAGGCGGCGCGTCACGATGACGCCGAGGCGCTGTGCGGGCATGGGTTCCCTCCCCTTCAACTCTGCGACCGGGCACTTCCAAATCGGCCGCCTTTCCGGCAAAGTGCCGCCTTGCGGGGTCCGGCACAAGCCCCCGCGCAACAAAGTTGCGGGCAAAGATCGCGCGGCGGGCCGAAAGCCCGCGCCGGTCGCGGAAACCCGCGCGGAGGCGAGCGAGGACGGAAATGATTCGGAGCGGTGCGCATGGAAGGCTCGCGGCGGCCCTGCTGCTGGCGATCTGGCTCGGCCCGGGCCATGGGGCGGCGCAGACCGAACCGCCGGTGACCAGCGAGGAGACCGGCGGCACCCTGCCCCCGCCCGAGGCCGCCGGCGCCAAACAGCCGCCGCGCGACCCCTCGCGCGGGCAGGTCACCAACCTGCCGGTGCCGCGCTTCGTCACGCTGAAGACCGACGAGGGCAACGCGCGGCGCGGCCCCGGCCTCAGCCATCGCATCGACTGGGTGTTCAAGCGCGCCGGGATGCCGCTGAAGGTGACGGCGGAATACGAGAACTGGCGCCGGGTCGAGGATCAGGAGGGGCTGGGCGGCTGGATCCATTACTCGCTGCTTTCCGGCGTGCGCTCGGTCATCATCATGGCCGAGATGGCGGATTTCCGCGCCGCGCCCGACAGCGGCGCCGAGGTGGTGCTGCGCGCCGAGCATGGCGTGGTGGCGCGGGTGATGGAATGCGGCCCCGACTGGTGCCGGCTGAATGTCGAGGGCAATCGCGGCTGGGTGATCAAGGCCGCGCTCTGGGGGGTGGAGCCCGGCGAGGTGATCGACTAACCCCGGAGCCGCGGGCCGACTCGTCCGCGAGGCAGGGAGGGCCCCATGGCGCTGGAAGGACAGACCGGGATGAAACTGTCGGCCGGGCTCGCCTCGGTCGCGGTGGCCGGGGTGTTGGTCGCGCTGAAGCTCTGGGCGCTGGGGCAGACCGGGGCGCTGTCCATCGCCGCCTCGCTCGCCGACAGCGCGATGGACCTGATGATGAGCCTCGGCGCGATGGCCGCGCTGATCTACGCCGCCAAGCCCGCCGATGACGACCACAATTTCGGCCATTCCTCGGTCGAGGATCTGACGGCGCTGGCGCAGGCGATCCTGGTCGGCGTCTCGGGCGCGGTGATCGGCTGGGCGGCACTGATGCGGCTGGTCTCGGGCGCGGCGAGCCCGCTGCGCGACGAGGGCGCGGGGATGACGGTCATGGGCGCCTCGATGGCGCTGACGCTGGCGCTGGTGCTGTGGCAGGGGCGCGTCGCGCGCCGGACCGGCAGCCGCGTGGTGGCGGCGGACCGGCTGCATTATGTCGGCGACCTGATCCCGGCGGCGGGGGCGCTGGTCTCGCTCTGGGCCTCCAGCCGCTTCGGCATCGGCCAGATCGACAGCATCGTGGCGCTGGCGGCCGCAGGGGTGATGGCGGTCGGCGCGATCCGCATCTTCAAGGGCGCCTGGGACGCGCTGATGGACCGGCAGGCCTCACCCGAGATCATCGCGGGGATCGAGACGCTGGCCCGCAACTGGCCCGGCGTGCGGGGCTTTCACGACCTCAAGACCCGCACGGCGGGAAGCCGGATCTTCGTCCACCTGCATATCGAGCTCGACGGCCATCTGACGCTGCGCGAGGCGCATGACATCGGCGCCGGGCTGCGCCGCACCATCCTGCTCGCCTATCCGCAGGCCGATGTGATCATCCACAAGGACGTGGCGCAGGATCAGGCGGCGAGCCGCGACGCGATGAGTTCCCCGGTCAGCCGGTAATGCCGCGCCAGCAGCGCCGCCGCCTCGTCGGCGCGGCGGGCGAGCGCGGCCTCGGCCAGCGCCGCATGTTCGGCCTGCACGTCGCGCGGCCCGCTTTCCCCGGCGAGGACCGGGGCGCGGTAGCGTTCGGTCGCCGCCGAAAGCTGGCGCGCGAAATCGAGCAGCCAGTTGGAGCCGCAGGCGGAGATCAGCGCCAGGTGGAACTCCTGATGCCGCGCCTCCAGCGCCTCGGCCTCGCCCCGCGCCGCCGCCAGCCGGAGCGCGTGCAGCGCGGCGACAAGACCCGCCTCCCAGCCGTCGTCGCCCTGCGCGATGGCCAGCCGCAGCGCCTCGCTCTCCACCAGGATGCGCGCCTCGATGGCCTGCCACATCTCGGCCAGCGACAAAGGCGCCACCACGAAGCCGCGCATCGGCGCCGCCAGCACCAGCCGCTCGGCCTGCAAGCGGTTCAGCGCCTCGCGCAGCGGCGAGAAGCCCATGTCGTAACGCGCCCGCAGCGCCTCCAGCCGCAGCGGCTGGCCGGGGGGCAGGTTGCCGCGCACGATGTCGCGGCGCAGGCTGGCATAGGCGGCCTCGGATAGGGTCATGGCATCCTCCTGCCCGCCAATCTAGCCGACCCGCCGCTTTCCGACAATTCGATAATTTTCGAAAATCCTTGTTTACATCGCAAACCCGTGCCGTATGATGCCGGGCATCCCAGAGGAGGACTCATGTCATGAAACACGAGAACCACCGCGAGGACGTGATCGGCCGCGCCAATGTGGAAGACACGCCCGAACTGCTGCAATATTATCAGGACCTCGACCGTTTCAGCGCCGGCGCGCTCTGGACGGTGGCCAACAAGATCGAACCGTGGGAGCCGAAATCGCAATCGGTGCCGGTGGTCTGGCGCTACAAGGATCTGCGCGAGCATGTCCTGCGCTCGGTCGAGCTGGTGACGCCGGAAAAGGCGGGCCGCCGGGTGATCTACCTGCGCAATCCGGGGCGCGAGGATGTGGCGGCGGCGGTGGGCTGGCTCTATGCCGGGCTCCAGGTCATGCATCCCGGCGAGGTCGCCGGCGCGCACCGCCATTCCGCCAGCGCGATCCGCTTCATCATGGAAGGCTCGGGCGCCTATACGGTGGTCGACGGCCACAAGATGACGCTCGGCGCCAATGATTTCGTGCTGACCCCGAACGGCACCTGGCACGAACACGGCGTCGGCGCCGAGGGCAGCCCCTGCATCTGGCAGGACGGGCTCGACATCCCCTTCGTCAACGCGATGGAGGCGAATTTCTACGAGGTCCATCCCGATCTCTCGCAGGCCGTGGCCTATGAGGTCGACGACATGACCAAGACCTGGGGCAATCCGGGCCTCACCCCCTATGGCGAGACATGGACCAAGGGCTACAGCCCGATGTTCAAATACGAATGGGCGCCCACCTACGAGGCGCTGCTGAAACGCGCGCAATGCACCGACGGCTCGCCCTATGACGGGGTGATGATGGAATATGTGAACCCGGCGACCAACGGCCCGGTGATGCAGACCATGGGCGCCTCGATGCAGATGCTGCGGCCGGGCGAACATACCAAGGCGCATCGCCATACCGGCAGCTATCTCTACCATGTCGCCAAGGGCAAGGGCCATTCCATCATCAACGGCAAGCGCTACGACTGGCAGGAGCGCGACATCTTCTGCGTGCCCTCCTGGGCCTGGCATGAGCATGTCAACGCCTCGGCCAGCGAGGATGCCTGCCTGTTCTGCCTGTCCGACACGCCGGTGATGCGCGCCCTCGGCCTCTACCGCGAACAGGCCTTCGGCGAGAATGGCGGCCAGCAACCGCTCCTGTAAGGAAGACAGATGAAACTCGTGACCTACCGCGCCTCGGTCGAGGCCGCCGCCCGTCTGGGCGTGATCGACGGCGATTTCGTGATCGACGCGGGCCGCCTCGGCCTGCCCGACACCATGCTCGGCCTGATCGAGGCCGGCCCCGCCGCCACCGCCGCCCTGCGGGACGCGCTGCCCGCCGCACCCTGGCAGGCGAAGCTGCCGCTATCGAACGTGACGCTGCTCGCCCCGATCCCGCGGCCGAAGAAGAACATCTTCGGCATCGGCCTGAACTATGTCGAACATGTCGCGGAAAGCGCGAAGACGCTCGACACCGCGAAGGAACTGCCGAAACAGCCGGTGATCTTCTCGAAACCGCCGACCACGGTGATCGCGCCGGGCGAGCCGATCCGCCACAATGCCGACCTCACCCGGCAACTCGACTGGGAGGTGGAGCTGGCCTGCATCATCGGCACCCGCGCCGCCCGCGTCGCCCGCGCCGAGGCGCTGAACCATGTCTTCGGCTATTCGGTGATGATCGACGTTTCGGCCCGCGACAACCGCCGCGCCGGGCAATGGATCGTCTCCAAGGGCATGGACAGCTACGCCCCCTTCGGCCCGGTCATCGTCACGGCGGACGAGATCCCCGATCCGCAGACCCTCGACCTCTGGCTCACCGTGAACGGCGCCGAGAAGCAGCGCTCCAACACGAAGCACATGCTGTTCAAGGTCGATGAGCTGATCGCCGACATCTCCGCCGGCATCACGCTGGAGCCGGGCGACATCATCGCCACCGGCACGCCGGAAGGCGTCGGCGCCGGCCGCGATCCGCAGGAATGGATGAAGCCCGGCGATACCGTCGTCGCCTGCGTCGAGGGCATCGGCACCCTGCGCCACCCGGTGATCGACTCGCGCGATCTCTGAGAGGGGCCCTTCTTCCTCTTGGCCAAAATACCCCCGGGGGCCTTGCTTCCGCGCCATCGGGCCAAGCCCGACCGGCGCCGGGCAAAGCCCCCGGCCTCTCCACCTCGCCGCCAGCGGCGATTGACACCGGCCGCCCCTGCGGCTTTTGTCCTGCCAGCTTCAACCTGACCGAAATACCCCGGGGGTCCGGGGGCAGCGCCCCCGGCCTTTCCCCGAAAGGAGCCCCGCATGACCCTGAAAGTCGCCGTCGCCCAACTCGCCTCCGATCCGCAATCGGCGCTGAACTCCGCCGGGAAGGCCGCCGCCGCCATCCGCGAGGCCGGGGCACAGGGCGCCCGCCTCATCGTCTTCCCCGAGGCCTTCCTCGGCGGCTATCCCAAGGGCGCGAGCTTCGGCGCCCCCATCGGGATGCGCAGGCCCGAGGGGCGCGACGCCTTCGCCCGCTACCACGCCGCCGCCATCGACATGGACGGGCCGGAACTCGCGCTGATGGCGGAAGCCTGCGCCGAGACCGGCGCCTTCGCCGTGGTCGGCGTGATCGAGCGCGACGGCGCCACCCTCTACTGCACCGCCGTCTATCTCGACGGGGCGAAGGGCGTGGTCGGCAAGCATCGCAAGCTGATGCCCACCGCCGCCGAGCGGCTGATCTGGGGCTTCGGCGACGGCTCGACCATGCCGGTCTTCAAGACCGAGTTCGGCACCATCGGCGCGGTGATCTGCTGGGAGAACTACATGCCCGCGCTCCGGATGCACATGTTCGACCAGGGCGTGACGCTCTATTGCGCGCCCACCGCCGACGACCGCGACACCTGGCTGCCCTCGATGCGCCATATCGCCATGGAGGGGCGCTGCTTCGTGCTGACCGCCTGCCAGCACATCACCCGCGCCGCCTTCGGCCCCGATCACGAAAGCGCGCTGGGCGACGATCCCGACACGGTGATGATGCGCGGCGGCTCGGCCATCGTGGGCCCCCTGGGCGCGGTGCTGGCCGGCCCGGATTTCTCGGGCGAGACCATCCTTTACGCCGATCTCGACCCCACCGAGGTCATCCGCGCCAAATACGATTTCGACGTGACCGGCCATTACGCCCGCCCCGACGTGTTCCGGCTGGAGGTCGATACCCGCGCCAAGCGCGCCGTGAACAGGATCGAATGATGCGTTTCGACCTCGACCTTATCGACACCCAGACCGCCTACAAGCTGATGGCCGCCACCGTGGTGCCGCGCCCGATCGGCTGGGTGACCACGCTCAACCGCGACGGCGGGGTGAACGCGGCGCCCTACAGCTTCTTCAACGTCATGGGGTCGAACCCGCCCGTCGTGGCGCTGGGCATCCTCGGCGACGCGGAACGCGGCTTCAAGGACACCTCGCGCAACATCCTCGACGGCGGCGAATTCGTGGTGAACCTCGTCCCGGACGCGCTGGCGCCGCAGATGAACATCACCGCCGTCGACGCCCCCGCCGGGGTGGACGAGCTGGAGCTGGCGGGCCTGACCCCCGCCCCCTGCGAGCACGTCAAGCCGCCCCGGATCGCCGAAAGCCCGGTCAGCTTCGAATGCGTCAACCTCTCGACCGTGATCACCGGCCCGCATCAGGCGCTGGTGGTGGGCCGGGTGCTGGCGATCCATATCGCCGACGCCTTCGTCAAGGACGCCGCGCGCGGCCATGTCGACACGCCCGGCCTCGATCTGGTCGGGCGCGGCTTCGGCGCGACCTATATCCGCACCCGCGACAGCTACGAGATGGCGCGGCCCACTTGGGCCACCTTCAAGCGCCCCTGAGCACCCGCTCCGTCCCGAGCCAGCCCATCAGGATCGCCGGCGCGTTGGTATTGCCGGCGATCAGGTTGGGAAAGGCGGAGGCGTCGATCACCCGCAGCCCTTCCACACCGCGCACCCGGCAGTCGGGGTCGAGCACGCTGGTCGCCGGATCGCTCCCCATCCGGCAGGTGCAGGACGGGTGGTAGACGGTGCCGCTGCGGGCGCGGAAATCCGCGATCAGATCGGCGTCGGAGGTGACCCGCGGCCCCGGCCGCAACTCCTCGGCCATCAGCGCCGCCATCGCGGGCTGCGCCGCCAGATGGCGCAGGAATTTCACCGCGAGCAGCATCTCGGCCACGTCGTGATCGGTGCTGAACGCATTCGCCACGATCTCGGGATGCGCCAGCGGGTCGGGGCTTTTCAGCCGGACATGCCCGCGCGAGGTCGGCCGGCAGTTCGACAGCCCCAGCGACAGGCCGGAAAACGGGTCCGGCGTCAGGATCGGCCTTTCGCCCTCACGCGGGATCAGGGTTGAGAACGCCTGCATGTAAAGCTGCATGTTCGGGCGCGGCTCGGCAGCACTGGTGCGGAAGAAGCCGCCGCCATGGTTGATCGACTTCGACAGGGGCCCGCGCCCGCCGAGCAGATACTGCATCCCGGCCCGCAGCTTGCCCCACCAGGGGCGCAGCTCGTCGTTATAGGTCGGCACCTTCATCCGCCAGGTGTAGTTGATGCCCTGATGGTCGCTCAGATGCGCACCGACATTGGGATTGTCATGCAGCACCCCGAGGCCGAGGCCCCGCAACAGCGCCCCCGGCCCGATGCCCGAGAGTTGCAGCAGTTGCGGCGAGTTCACCGCACCCCCCGACAGGATCACCTCGCCCTTGCAGCGCAGCACCTCGCGCCGCCCGGCGCGAATGATCTCCACCCCCACGGCGCGGCGGTTCTCGAACACCACCCGCGTCGCCTGCGCGCCGGTCAGCACCCGCAGGTTCGGGCGCCGCATCGCCGGGCGCAGGAAGGCGCGGGCGGCGGAGTTGCGGCGGGCACCCTTGATGGTCATCTGGTAGATACCGGCGCCCTCCTGCTCCGCCCCGTTGAAATCCGGGGTCTCGGGCAGGCCGGCCTGCCGGCAGGCCGTAACATAGTCGCGCACCAGCGGGTGCAGGCCCCGCCGGTTGGCCGAGATGAAAAGCGGCCCGCCCTGCCCGCGGAAACCGTCCGCCCCGGCCTCGTTATCCTCCAGCGCGCGATAGGCGGGCAGCACGGCGTCCCAGCCCCAGCCGGGGGCGGCGCGGCCCCAATCCTCGTAATCGGCGCGGTGGCCGCGGATCCAGACCATCGCGTTGATCGAGGACGAGCCGCCCAGCAGCCGCCCGCGCGGCCAGTGATCGGCCTGCCCGGCCAAGCCGGGGTCCGGCTCGGTGCGGTAGAGCCAGTTCACCGCCGGGTCGTAGAACAGCTTGCCGTAGCCGAGCGGCAGTTGCACATAGAAGCGCCGGTCGGTGCCGCCCGCCTCGATCAGCGTCACCCGGTGCCGCCCGCTTTCGCTCAGCCGGTTGGCGAGCACGCAGCCCGCCGATCCCGCGCCCACGATGAT
>JBDHSR010000083.1:0-10771 GCA_039808305.1 Gemmobacter sp.
TGATCAGGTCGGCGGCCAGCTCGCCCGCGGCGGGCGCGGTGCCGAAACCATGGCCGGAAAAGCCGGTGGCCAGCGTCAGTCCCGGTATCCGGGCCACCGCCGAGATCACCGGCAGGGAATCCGGCGTGACGTCGATCATCCCGGCCCAGGCCTGCGCGATCCGTGCCGTGGCGAATACCGGCCAGGCGGCGGTCAGGTTGCGCATCGCTTCGTTGATCAGGCCGGCATTGACCGGCGGATCCAATGTGCGGACCCGCTCGAACGGGGTGAGCTGCCCCGGTTTCCAGCGCCGCGCCAGCATCAGATCCTCCAGGAAATCGCGGCCGAGGGACAACCGCACATTCTGCCATTCCGCGCGCAGCACCGGCAGGTAGCGCAGCCCCAGCCTGAGATGTTCCAGCGTCAGGGGGGCGAAGAGCGCGCCCCGCTGGGTGATGGTGAAGCCGCCGTCCTGACGCTTGCGGAACGAGAAGTCGGGCGCGCCGACCGCGATGTCGGTCGGCCCCTCCATCGGCGCCGTCCGCAGGACCGAGGCGGCCAGCGGCAGCGTCGGCAGGGCGACGCCGATATTGTGGAGGAAGCGGCGCGACCAGAGCCCGCCGGCCAGCAGCACCTGGTCGCAGCGGATCTCGCCGCGCTCGGTCTCGACGCCGCTGACCTTGCCGGCCGAGCGCACCAGCCCGCGCACGGCGCAGTTCTCGACGATCACCGCGCCTTTCGCCATGGCGGCGGCGGCGATGGCGCTCGAGGCCAGAACCGGCTCGGCCCGCCCGTCCGACCCGGTATGGATGCCGCCGAGCCATTTGCCCCGGCCGTTCGGCACCAGCGCGTCGATCTGGCCCGGGGTCAGCAGGCGGCTGTCGAGCCCCAGCTCCGCGACCGAGGCGAGCCAGGCGCGGTGCCGCTCCATCTCGGCTTCGGTGCGCGCCACATACATGATGCCGGCCTGCCGATACCCGGTGTCGCTGCCGGTGCGGCGCGCCATGTCGGCCCAGAGCCGGTCCGCGGCGATGGCCATCGGCACATCGGGCAGGCCGCGCCCCGTCTTGCGCACCCATCCGAGATTGCGTGAGGATTGCTCCGCGGCGATGCGGCCCTTTTCCAGCACGCAGACCGGGACGCCGCGCTCGGCCAGCACCAGGGCGGCGCTCAGACCGACGATCCCGCCGCCGATGACGACGACGGTGGTCCGGTCGGGAATGTCGCTCCGGGTCGCGACCGGGCGGATGACGGGGGCCATGGCGATGTCCTTTCCTGGAAGATACCGGGGCCGGCCTCAGGGGCGGCCGCCGAGGTCGATCCGCTCGACCTCGGCGCGGCCGGCCCCGCGCCAGGCGGTGGCGGCGATCTCGACCTTGTAGATCGGCGAGCCGAGGGGCGAGCAGATCATCGTGCAGGCGGGGTCGATCCCGCGGAACCTTTCGCCGAGGATGGCGCCGACCGCATCGCCATCGGCCGGATCGGGCACGAAGACCTGAAGATTGACCAGATCGGCGAGGCCGGATCCGACCGCGACCAGCGCCCGGTCGATATTGGCCAGGACCTGGTTCAGCTGTCCTTCGAGGGTTTCGGGCATTTCCTTCGTCTCGGGATGCCGTCCGGCGGTGTTGGAGACGAAGATCATGTCGCCGACGGCCACCAGGCGCGAATAGCTGGCCAGGTCCTCGAACCTGTTGCCGGTCTTGAGCTTGATCACTTTGGTCATTGTTCCATCCATTCTGTCGCAGGCGCCGGAGCCGGGGCGGCCCGACGGCGGGGGTCGATCAGCGCAGGACCGGGGTGTCCCACAGGTTGAGGGGGACGCCGATCCCCTGCTTCAGGGCATTGCGATAGAGCACGGTGCCCCAGGCGACATCCTCGACGGGCATTCCGCCCACCGACATGATGATGATCTCGTCGTCGTTCTGCCGCCCGGGGGCCTCGCCGGCGACGATCTTGCCCAGATCCTCCAGTTGATCGGCCGACATGCGCCCCTCGTCGATCAGATCCATCCAGCGGATGCCGACCGCCGGCACGATGGCATGGACCGGCTTGGGATGTTCGTCGAACCAGGCCTCGTACATTCCCGGATTGTCCAGGACCTTGCGGATCTCGGGGCTTTCCATCGCCTCGTCGATATTGCTGAGCGCGGGCATCGCCAGGAAGGCGCCGGGCTTGATCCATTCGCGGCAGACCTTGGGATAGAGCGAGGGATCGCCGACGGCGCCGGAATTGCAGAAGGCGACCAGATCGCAGTCGCGCACCACATCCTCGACGGTGTCGACCACCTCGACCTCGGTGATCTGGGGATGGGCCTCGGCCACCCAGGCGAGGAAGGCATCCAGGTTCTTCTGCCCGCGGCCCTTCACCTTCAGCCTGTCGATCCCGGGGCGGGCCACCACGAAGGCCGAGAGGGTGGTCTTGCCCATCACGCCCGGCCCGAGGATGCCCACGACCCGCGCGTCCTTGCGCGCCAGATGGCGGGCGCCGACCCCGGGGACGGCGCCGGTGCGATAGGCCGAAAGCAGGTTGGCCGACATCAGCGCGAGGGGCGCGCCGGTTTCCGTATCGGTCAGGATGAACATCAGGATCGAGCGGGGCAGGCCCCTGTCGCGGTTCTCGATGTTGGAGCCATACCATTTCACGCCGCTGGTGCCGAAACCGCCGCCCAGATAGGCCGGCATCGCCATGAACCGGCGGTCCGGCGTGTTCTTCGGCATCGAGGGAAACGGCGACTCGTCGGGGAAGAACACCACCGCGCCATGGGAATTGGCATTGGATCCGGCCATGCGGTAGTCGCCGTGGTAGAGCAGGGCGAACATCTCTTCCATCGTGTCGACGCAGGCCGCCATGTCGGTCACGCCGGCGCGCACCATGTCCGGCTCGGACAGATAGATGAAATCGATCCTGGTTGACGCTGTCATTGGGTCCTCCTCCTGGCCTGGGGCCGTGCAAAAGCGATCCGCGCGCGGGCGGATTTCGGGTGCCGGGGCGACTGGCCCCGGTGGATGCGGGTATCCGCCGCCGGTCTTTCCCGGGGGTCAGGGCGGCCGCTGGGCGGCAAGGTGGGGCGCGCCTCGCGGTCCGGCGGCCTCCAGCCGGCGGCCCATGGCCGCCGCGACCAGGGCGCGGGTATAGGGATGCGCGGGCTGGCCGAAGACCTGTTCGACCGGACCCTGCTCGACGATGCGCCCGCCGGACATGACCAGCACCCGGTCGCAGATCTGCCGCACCACCGCCAGATCATGCGAGATCAGCAGCAGCGAGAAATCCGAGCCCTGCCGCAACCGCCGCAGCAGTTCGAGGATCTGCGCCTGAACCGAGACATCCAGCCCGGAGACGATCTCATCCGCCACCAGAAGCCGTGGCGCGAACCCCAGGGCCCTTGCGATATTGACCCTCTGCTTCTGTCCGCCCGAGAGCTGATCGGGATAGCGGGCCGCCGTGTCGGCGGGCAGCATGACCTGCGCCAGCATCTCCTGCGCCCGTTCGCGCCGCGCCGCCGCCGTGAGCGGGCTGCGCGCCACCTCCTGCGACTGGGTGACCAGATCGCCCACCTGCCGGCGGGGGTTCAGCGCCGCCTGCGGGTCCTGGAAGATCAGCTGGACCCGTTCGGCCAGCGCGCCGCGCTGCGCGGGTTCCCGGTCGTTGCGGTCGATCCCCGCGACCTCCAGCCGCCCCTGGCTCAGCCCCTCCAGCCCGACGATCAGCTTGGTCAGCGTGCTTTTGCCCGAGCCGCTCTCGCCGACGACGCCGACGAACTCGCCGGCCGCGACGGTGAAATCCAGATCCCGCAGCGCCGTGATCCCGCGTTTGCGGCCAAGCCCGTCGCGCAGGACATAGGTCTTGCCCAGACCCTGTGCCCGCATGACGGCCTCGCCGGCCGAAGGGCCGGCCGGGGCGCGGTGTTGCAGCGGCGGCGCGATGATCGTCGCGGTCCGCGCCGAATGCCAGCAGGCGCTGCGATGCGGGTTCGGCTCCGCCCCGCCGGTCAGGGCGGGGGCCGCGCCGTGGCATTTCGTATCCGCGAGCGGGCAGCGGTCGGCGAAGCCGCATCCGGCAAGCCGGCGCCGCTCGGCCACGCCCGGCATCCGGCCGGGGATGACATAGAGCTGGCGCAGGGGGCCCGAAAGGCTGGGTGTCGCAAGCGACAGGCAGCGGGAATAGGGATGGCCCGGGCGGCGGAACACCTGCTCGGCCGGCCCGGTCTCGACGATGCGCCCCGCATAAAGCACGGCGGCGTCGTCGCAGATGTCGCCGGCCAGTTCGAGATCATGGGTGATGAACAGCACCGAGGTGCCGTGCCGGGCGCGCATCCGGCCCAGAAGCTCGATCACCCGGGCCTGGATCGAGACATCGAGCGCCGTCGTCGGCTCATCCGCGACCACCAGCCGCGGGGCGCCGGCAAAGGCCAGCGCGATCAGCACCCGTTGCAGCATCCCGCCCGAAAGCTGGTGCGGATAGCGGGTCAGGACATTGCGCGGATCCTGCAGGCCCACCTCGTCCAGCAGGGCGGCCGCATGGTCCCGGCGGCCGCGCCGGGGCGTGGTTCCCAGCCGGGCCAGATGGCTTTCCATCTGCCTGCCGATGGTGAGGCCGGGATTCAGCGCCTGCATCGGCTCCTGCGGGATGAAGGCGATCTCGCGGCCGAGCAGGGCCCGGCGCTGGCGCGGCGACAGGGCGCCCAGATCGCGGCCGGCAAAACCGATGCTGCCCGCCGTCACGCCCAGCCCCTTCGGCAGGGTGTCCGAGATGGCGGCGCCGATCATCGACTTGCCCGCCCCGGATTCCCCGATGATGCCGAGGATCCGGCCATGGCCCAGATCGAGCGTGACATCCTGCAAGACGGCCTCGCCCGACAGGAGGGTGACATCCAGATTGCGGATCGACAGGGTGGAGTCCATTCCGGTCCCCCTTCAGGCGGTGCGGCTGCGGGCGCGCGGATCCAGCGCATCGCGCAAGCCGTCGCCCAGCAGGTTGAAGCTGAAGACCGAAATGAAGATCGCGAGGATCGGCAGCACCACGCCCCAGGGCGCGGTATAGATGTCGATCCGGGCATCGGCGATCATCTGCCCCCAGGCGTTGGTGCCGGCCGGAACCCCCATGCTGACGAAGGACAGGATCGCCTCGACCACGATCGCGATGCCCATCTGCATGCTGAACAGCGTGACCAGCATCGGCAGGACGGCGGGAAACACCTCGCGGGCCAGAATGCGCAGATGGCCCTGGCCGATGATCCGGGCGAACAGCACATAGTCGCTGCGGCTGGTCATCTGCACCTCGCCGCGCAACACGCGGGCAAAGCGGGTCCAGTCGACCAGGATGATCGCCAGGATGACCTTCTCGATGCCGATGCCCATGCCGATCACCAGCAGCATCGACAGGATCACCGGCGGGAAGGACAGCCAGATCTCGATCACCCGGGCGATCAGCCAGTCGACCCAGCCTCCGAAATAGCCGGCCAGATGGGCGAAGACGCAGCCGAGCAGCGCCGCGCCGACCGATGCGGTCAGCGCCACGATCATGGCCGTGCGGGCGCCCCAGATCAGCCGAGACAGGGTATCGCGGCCCAGACTGTCGGTGCCGAGCAGGTGGTCGGCGCCGCCCCCCGCCCAGACCGGCGGCGCGAGGATGTTGAGCAGATCCTGCTGATTGGGCGGCAGGGGCGCGAGATGGGGGGCCAGCAAGCCGGCCAGCGCCACGATCAGGACGACACCGCCGCCCAGGATCACGCGCAGGTTCAGGAGCTTCGGCATGGTCGTCATCAGCCCCTCAGCCTCGGGTTCAGCAGATAGACCGCGGCATCGGCCAGCGCGTTGAACAGCAGCGTGGTGCCGCAATAGATCAGGGCGACGGTCAGCAGGATGTCCAGATCGACGGTCTGGATCGCGCGCATCATCAGATTGCCGATGCCCGGATAGGAGAAGATCATCTCGACCAGCAATGTGCCGCCGAACAGGCTGCCGAACTGGGTGCCGACCAGCACCAGCACCGGCAGGACCGCATTCTTCAGCGCCTGGGTGAACAGGATGGCGCCGTCGCTCATGCCGCGCAGCCGGGCCTGGGCGATATAGCTTTGCTGATAGGTCGCGACCAGGCTGGCATGCAGCACCCGCAGGATCAGCGGGGTGAAGGCCAGGCCCAGGGCCAGGACCGGCAGCACCATGTGGCGCAGCGCGGCCAGGAAGGCGGTTCCGTCGCCGGCGAGCAGGGTGTCCAGCAGCAGGAAGCCGGTGACGGAGGGCACGCTCATGCCGGGCGGCAGCCTGCCATTGACGGGAAACAGCGGGATCAGCACGCCGAAGAGCAGGATCAGCAGGATCGCCAGCAGGAAATCCGGCAGCGCCATCACCGCCGAGGTCAGGAAAAGGCCCACAGGTTCGAGCGGGGTGCCCCGCAGGGCGAACAGGCCGATCCCGCCCGCCATTCCGAAGGTCACCGCGACCAGCAGCGCCGCGAGGGCCAGCTCGATGGTGGCGGGCAGGCGCTCGGCGATCACCTCGGACGCCGGCATCCGGTAGATGGCGGAGGTGCCGAAATCGCCGTGCAGCGCCGCCCCCGCCCATTGCAGATATTGCTGCCAGATCGGCTTGTTCAGCCCCATTTCCTCGCGCTTGGCCTCGACTTGCGCAATGGTGGCCGAGGCCGGCAGGGACATCTTGGCCGGGTCCACGGGCAGCACCCGAAGGGTGAAGAACACCATGACCGAGACCAGCAGGAAGACCGGCAGGATCGCGGCAAGGCGCCGCAACGCGGTGAGGGCAACGGCAGACAGCATCGAGGATTCCTTGCCGCCGGCGCTTCGGGCGGCGGACTGTGCGGTGGGGCGCGGGCCGACCGGCGGGCCATCGCGGTCGCCGGCCGGGATGGGATCGGCGGCGTCAGGCGCCGCTCAGGGCGTCTGCGCGCACCAGCCCGTTCGCCGCCGGCTTGAACTCCAGCCCCTGGCGGTAGCCGGCGGTCTGGATGGCCTGCAACAGCGGGATGATCGCGCCCTCGTTGATCAGATAGGCGTTCAGCTCCTCATAGCCCTTGATCCGCTTGGCGTTGTCCGGCTCGGTGAAGAGCGGCTTGACCAGCGCCGTGACCTCGGGCGTGCGGTAGGTGGCGAAGGGCATCTCGTCGTTGAACATATGGCCGGTGAAGATCTCCGGATCGCCGGTGCCGTTCTCCCATACGAAGAGCGAGGCGTCGGGCAGCTTGCCGGTGGCGTTCAGGTCGTACCATTGCGCCTCGGTGATCACGCTCAGCTCGGCCTTGATGCCGACCTTCTCCCACATGGTGACGATGGCGCGGGCGATGTCGTAGTCGCCGGGGAACTGGCCATTGGTGGTGGCGAAGGTCAGCGCCACCGGATTGTCGGGACCATAGCCCGAGGCGGCCAGATATTCCGCGGCCCTGGCCTCGTCATGGGGGAAGCTGAAACCGGGCGGGTTGCCCGGCATCCCCGGGATGGTCGGCGCGTCGATGGTCACCGCGTCGCCGCCGAAGAACGCCTTGTTCAGCAGGTCCTTGTCGATGGCGTGATGGGCGGCGAGCCGCACGTTGCGATCGGCGAACACCTGATCGGCCCGGATCGTCAGGTAGATGATCCGCGCGACCGGATTGGTCACCGCGTTGAGGCCGCCGCCGGCCTGCAACCGCTTGACGTCGCGGATCGACAGTTCCATGGCCATGTCGACGGTGCCGGATTCCAGCGCGGCGAGCCGGGCGGTCGGGTCGGGGATGATCTCGAAGGTGATCTGCCGGGCGGACGGTTTCGGCCCCCAGTAATCGTCGCGGCGGGCCAGGACGATGCGGCTGTCGCGGGTATATTCCTTCAGCTCATAGGGCCCGGATCCCATCGGGGCGGTCTGCAATCCCTCGGCGCCGACCCGGTCGGCATAGGCCTTCGACACGATGTAGCTGCAACTGAAGGCAAGCCATTGCGCGGCGGTGGGGAAGGGCGCGCTGAAATGCATCACCGCCTCGGTCGGGGACAGGACCTCGATGTCCTTGACCAGACCGAAGCCCACCACCAGGTCGATCTCGTCGCCCCGGGCGATCCGCTCGTGGAAGGTGAAGCGGAAATCCTCGGCGGTGAGGGGGCTGCCATCCGAGAACCTCACGTCGTCGCGCAGCTTGACGGCCATGCTCATGGCGTCCGGGGCCATGGTCCATTCGGTCAGCACATTGGGCAAGAGCGAAAGATCGTCGGCCTGGTCCAGCGGTTGATCGAACACCATCCGCAAGATGGTCTGCGGATCGGGCGCGAGCCGCTGGTTGGGATCCCAGGTGACGGGATCCGACATCCAGGCGATCGAGATATTGTCCACCTCGGCGGCCAGTGCCAGCCCGGGCCGCATCAGCAGCGTGCCGCCCGCCGCCGCCGCCAGCTTGAGGAAAAGCCGCCTGTCGATACCGTTCATCTTGAGATCCCCGTTGTGGTGAATGCGCGGAAGCTGCCACGATCCGCCGGGTGTCCGGGCCGGAAACCGCCGGCCCGCCCATGCTGCGGTGCTCTTTGTTGATCGCGCTATGGGATCAGCCTATGGGCAGCGCCGATGCCGCTCCATGATGGATCCGGCCAATAACTTTGCAATTCAGGCCATTCCTTGACGGGAAGCCAGTGACAGGATCGCCGGCCCATGCTGTGATGGAATCATCATGGACCACGACCGCAACCCGCTCACGGCCGCCGTCGCGCCGCCCCCTCCGCCCGGGGGGGCCGCGCGTCCGTTCATCAGGCGCCTGTTCGTCGAAAGCCTGCTGCGCGAGATGAAACGGCTCGATCCGCGCTGTCGCCGGTTGTTGATGCAGCACAATCTCTGGGCCCGCCGCCCGGTCGGGCTTTATGCCAATGTGCCGCTGGCCGATTATGTCGCGTTCTTCGAGGATGCCGCCCGGTTGCTCGACCGTCCGGCGCTGGGCCTGGAACTGGGCCAGCAGTTCCGGCTGTGGGAGGTCGGCCCGGTCTATCACCTGCTGACCTCGGCGCGCACCCTGCGCGAGGCCTTCGCCGTGTTCATCCGGTTCCAGCGCATCTGGCAGAGCCATACCACGATGCGGGCCGAACCGGGCGAGACCGGGGCGACCCGCTACAGCTACCGGATCGAGGATAGCGGGATCTGGCCGCGCCGGCAGGATGCGGAGAACGTGATGGCCGCGCTCTGCACCATGGTGCGACAGCTGCTCTCGGAACGCTGGAAACCGCTGGAGGTACGGTTCGAACACGCGATCGGCGCGAACCGGACGGCGCTGGAGGATCATTTCCGGTGCAGGATCCTGGAGCTGGGCGAAAGCAATTCGATCCTGTTGTCCGATCAGGAACTGGACCGGCCGCTGCTGAACGGCCCGCGGCGCAAGGACTTTCCGGATGTGTCCGATACGATGGCGGTGGTCGAGCATCATCTGCTCGAACTTCTCAGCCCCGCCGAAATGGGCACGCCCGCGCTGAATGTGCAGCTTGCGCGGCTGATCGCCGGGCGGCTGGGGCGCGAGAGCGTGACGCTCGAGGATCTGGCGGCGATTCTGGGCATGGCGCCCCGTACGCTGCGCCGCCAGCTCGCGGATCTGGGTCAGAGCTTCGGCGGGATCCTGGCGCAGGAACGGCAGCGCCGGGCGCAGCAATTGCTGGAAAGCGGCCGGATCCGCCTGGAGGATGTGGCCCGGCATCTGGGCTATGCCAGCCCGGCGGCCTTTTCACGGGCCTATCGCGGCTGGACTGGCCATCCGCCGCGCGACGCGCTGATGCAGGCCCGCGGCCGGCAGCGGCCCAACGGGGCGGGAGGGCGGGGCTGACCGCCGCCGCGCCCCGCGCGGCGCGGCTTCAGCCCAGATAATCCATCGCGGCATGGACAAAGAGCCGGGTGCCGATGGCAAGGGCATCCTCGTCGATGTCGAAGGCGGGGTCGTGATGGGCGGCGGTGATGCCCTTGGCCCGGTTGCCCGCGCCGACCAGCATGAAGCAGGCCGGCGCGCAATGCGCGAAGGCCGAGAAATCCTCGCCCGGCATGATGGGCGGCAGTTGCACGCCGGCCCCCGGGCCGTAAAGCCGGTCCGCGATCCGGCGCATGTCGGCGGCGACCGTGGGATCGTTGATCACCGCGTCATAGGTGCGGCCGTAGACATAGCGGCAGTCGGCCCGGTGGGCCGCGCAGATCCCGGCGGCGATCTCGCCGATCCGGTTCTCGATCCGGTCGCGCAGGGCGGGATCGAACGTATTCGTGCCGCCGGAGATCGTGGCCGTTCCCGGGATCACGCCGACCGAGTGGCCGGCATGCATCTCGGTCACGCCGACCACGGCGGCATGGAGCGGATCGACCTCGCGGGCCACCAGAAGCTGAAGGTTGGTCACGATCTGCGCCGCCACGGCGATCGGATCCACCGCCTTGTGCGGCGCGCCGATATGGCCGCCGGTGCCGGCGACCGTGATCGAGAACGTATCGCAGGCCGCCATCACCTCGCGGTCGTTGATCATCAGCGTGCCGGTCTCGAAGGGGGCCCAGAGATGCAGGCCGAGCACCCGGTCCACGCCCCTCATCACACCGGCCTCGACCATGCCGATGGCGCCGCCGGGCGGGCTTTCCTCGCCGTTTTCGAACAGGAAGCGGATCTCGCCGGAAAAGCCGTCGCGCAGCCCCGCGAGGATCGTGGCGGCGCCGAGCAGGATCGCGGTGTGGCCGTCATGGCCGCAGGCATGCATCACGCCCTCATTGCGCGAGGCGAAGGGCAGGCCGGTCGCCTCGGCGATCGGCAGGGCATCGAAATCGGCGCGGATCGCCAGAACCCGCCCCGCCCCCCCGGAGCCGGC
>JBDHSR010000084.1:0-10669 GCA_039808305.1 Gemmobacter sp.
CCAGACCTCCATGTCGGGCTTGTCGATGGGCAGATGCGCGCCTTCGATCTTGTCGGCCAGCCCCGCGTAATAGCGGTAATATTCCGCGACATAGGCGATCTGGGCCGAGGTCTCGCGGATGATCTTGCCGGTATCGCGGGTTTCCAGCGCCGCGAGGCGCGGCGCCGCCTCCGCCACCAGATCGGCGAGCCTCGCCAGCAGCTTGCCGCGCGCCGTCGCCGTCAACCCCGCCCAGGCGGGATCGCGGAAGGCACGGTCGGCGGCGCGCACGGCGCGGTCGACATCCGCCGCCCGCGCCTCGGGCATCAACGCCCAGGGCCGGCCGGTGGCGGGGTCGAGGCTTTCGAAACTGGCCGCGCCTTCCTCGAAGGCGCCGTCGATATAGTGGCGGAAACGGTCCATCTTTCCCCTCACGCGAAGGCGGGCATCACGTCTTCGATCAGCCGCTTCAGCCCCTCGCGCTTGCGCTCGAAGCTCATGCCGCTGTCGATCCAGAACGAGAACTCGTCATAGCCGAGCGCCTCGATGGCCTTCAGCCGGTCGATCACCTCGAACCTGTCGCCGATCAGCAGGTTCTGCCGCATCACCTCGGGCGAATAGAACGGATGGGCGGCGATCTCCTCGGCGGTCAGCGGCTGGATGATGCCCTTGTCGATCGGGCGCTTGTTCATGAACCAGGCGCCGAAATAGTTGTAGAAGGCGTTCAGCTCCCGCGCCGCCAGATCGGCATCCGCCCGGTCCTTCGCCACGAAGCCGTGTTGCAGGATCATGATCTTCGGGCGCGGGATCTCCGGGTGGTTGGCGCAGCCGGCATTGAAGCGCTCCATCAGGCTGACCACTTCCTCATGCGGCTGGTGCAGCGGCGTCACCTGCACGTTGCAGCCCTGCGAGACCGCGAAATCGTGGCTGTTCGGATCGCGCGCCGCGACCCAGATCGGCGGATGCGGCTGTTGCAGCGGCAGCGGCGCCGAGGTGGTGGCGGGGAACTGCCAGTATTCGCCCTCATGCGCGTAATTGCCCTGCCACAGCCCCTTGATGGCCGGGATCAGCTCGCGCATCCGCCCGCCGGCCGCCCAGGCGTCGAGGCCGGGCATCATGCGCTCGTATTCGAAACTGTAGGCGCCGCGCGCGATGCCGAGTTCGAGACGGCCGTCCATGATGATGTCGGCCATCGCCGCCTCGCCGGCCAGCCGGATCGGGTGCCAGAACGGCGCGATCACCGTGCCGGTGCCGAGGCGGACATGCTTCGTGCGCCGCGCCAGATCGACCAGGTTCAGGAACGGGTTGGGCGCGATGGTGAAGCTCATGCCGTGATGTTCGCCGGTCCAGATGGCGGACATGCCGCCCTCGTCGGCGATGTGGCAGAGCTCCAGCATCTCCTTGTAGAGGCGCGGCTCCGGGTCGTCCGGGCTCACACGCTCCATATGGATGAAAAGCGAGAATTTCATTGGTCTTTCCCCTTGTCGGCGCGCGTCACCAGTCCCTGTTCATGTGTGCCGAAATAGACGCCGTAATTGCCCATCCGCGCTTCCTCGGCCAGACGGTTGAGCATGAGGCGCGCCGCCGGATCGGTGACGTCGGCGACACCCTCGGGCGACAGATCGACAAGGGCGCCCCTGGCGGCCTTGCCCGGCACGGCGGGGCAGCGGAAAGCGATATGCTGGCGGCCCTGCGTGGTATCCTCGTATACGGCGTAGATCGAACCGGCCGCCGCCTGCAACCCGGTCGAGGCGATCAGGGTCGACAGCGCGGTCTGCACCCCCTCGCGCCCGACGCGGGCCATCGGCAGCGTCAGCCCGCCGCGCCCGTCATCGGTCAGCAGCACCTGCCCCTCGGCCTCCAGGATGGCCGAGATCACCACGTCCGGGCCGGCGGGAAGCTGCGCCGCGGTGGCGGCCGGGGTGATGTAGGCGCCGCGGTAATAGCCGAGGCCCGGCTCCTGGCTGGTCTCGAAATCGCCGATGCGGCCGATCAGGATGGTATGGTCCCCCGCCGCGACCGCCTCGTGCAGCGCGCAGTCGAACCAGGCCGAGACACCCGCGATCACCGGCGATCCCACCGCGCCCCTGCGCCAGTAGATCGTCGAGAACCGATCCTCCACCGGGCGGGCGAAGGTGGCCGAAACGTCCTTCTGCCCCTCGGCCAGCACATTCACCGCGAAGCCCTGCGCCGCGAGGAACACCGGCAGGTTGCGCGAGGAATTGGCGATGGAGACCAGCAGCAGCGGCGGATCGAGCGAGACCGAGGAGAAGGAGTTGGCGGTGAAGCCGATGGGATTGCCCGCCGCATCCATGGTGGTGACCACGGTGACGCCGGTCATGAAACAGCCGAAGGCGTCGCGCAGCGCGCGCGGGTCGATCGCGGGGGCGGGATCCGTCATGCCGGGCTCTCCTCGGTTGCGAGCCACCGCTTCAGCTCGGCCGTGACGGCCTCGGGAGCGGTCAGGTTGACCATGTGGCGATGGCCGGCGATCACGGCCGCATCTCCGCGCGGCGCCATGGCCGCCATGGCGCGGGTCATCGCCGGGGTGGAATTGGCGTCGCCCTCGCCGGTCAGCACCAGCAGCGGGCAGCGGATCGCGCCCAGCCGGTCGGCATAGACGGCATCCCCCTCGGCGAAGGCGCGATAGGCGGCGGCATAGCCGCGCCGGTCGACCTCTTTCAGCCAGCCGGCCACCTGCGCGCGCAGGGCGCCGTCATCCTCGTCGCCGAACCAGCGGGCGAGCGGGCCGTCGATGCTGCCCGCGCCGGCGGCGATCTCGCGCGCCCGGGTCAGCACCGCCTCGCGCGCCTCGGCGCCCCGGCGATGCACGCCGTTCAGCAGCGCGGCCCGGCGCACCAGATCGGGCCGCTCCACCGCGAGGCCGCCCGCGATCAGCGAGCCCATGGAATGACCCGCCACATTCACCGGGCCGAGGCCCAGCGCCTCGACCACGCGCGCCGCCCAGGCGACGTAATCGGGCAGGCGGGCGCCATCGGGCAGATGGTCGCTGCCGCCATGGCCGGGCATGTCGACCGCGATCACCCGCGCCGCCTCGCCCAGCGCGGCGATCTGCGGCGCCCAGGCCTCGGCCCGGAGGCCGACGCCATGGATCAGCAGCAGCGGCTCGCCCGCGCCGGCCTCGACCAGCCGGACGGCGGCGCCGTCAGACAGCCGCAGGATTCGCGACATCATGGCCCAGATCCTTCAGATCCTGATAGCGGTCGCCGATACGGTGATGCGGCCGCCCGCCCAAAGCCGCGCCCAGCGCCACGACGATCTCGTCGGCGGCCGGCGCGTCGGGGATCGCGAAATGCACCGTCTGGTAATGCGAGCGCCGCCCCTCGTCGTCCTTGTCCATCAGCGGGATCATGATCGGGGTATTCGCCGCGCCGCGCACATTGGTGAAGGCGAGATAGGTCCTGGCCTTCAGCGCCTGGCGGTAATGGTTGCCGAAGCGCAGGGTGTGGATCAGCGCATTGGCATGTTCCAGCTCGCCGTCGAGGCCGACGACGGCCGCCTTGCCATAGGCCTCGACCATTTCGGCGCCGCCGGCGGCCTCGATGATCATCGCGGTCAGCAATTCGCCCAGAACCGGGGCGACGGCATGGATTTCGGGCTTCAGATCCTCGACGAAGCCCCGCCCCGCCCAGGGGTTGCGCAGCACCGCGGCGGCGGCGATCAGCGTCACGGGCCTCGGCGCGGCGCGGCCGCCCTCGATCAGGGTTTTCTCGACATAGCTGAGCGTCTTGCGGATCTGCGCCGACATCATGAGTCCCTTCCGGTTTGCTTGCTCATATGTTGGTATACCATCATACAGAATGTCAAGAACATCTTGCCATGGCCCCGCAGACTGCTAATCTGCGGCCATGGAACAGACAGCGCCCCCCGGCCGGACCGACGACAGCGACCTGCGGATCGCCCATCCCCCCACCACGCTGCGCGAACTGGCGGTGGACCGCCTGCGCACCGCCATCATCACCGGGCGGTTCTCCGGCGGCGACCGGCTGGTCGAGCGCACGCTGTGCGACCAGCTCGGCGTGTCGCGCTCGGTCGTGCGCGAGGCGATCCGCTATCTGGAGGCCGAGGGGCTGGTGGAGATCCTGCCGCGCGGCGGCCCGATGGTCGCAAGGCTCGACTGGTCGCAGGCGCGCCAGATCTACGAAATCCGCCGCCTGCTGGAGGCCGCCGCCGCCGCCGATTGCGCCCGCCGCGCCGATGACGCGGTGAAGGCGCGGCTGCGCGCGGCCCTCGCCGATCTGGAGGCGGCCTTCGACGACGCCTCGCCCCGGCGGCTCTACGATGCCGCCACCGCGCTTTACGAGGTGATCTTCACCGCCGCCGGCCATGACATCGCCTGGGAGGTGGTGCAGCGCCTGCACAGCCGGATCTCGCGGCTCCGCGCGCTGACGCTGGCCACCAAGGAACGCCGCGTCTCCGGCCCGGCCCATATGGCGCGGATCTGCCGCGCGATCTGCGACAACGCCCCCGAAGCCGCCGCCGAAGCCGTGCGCGAACATCTGCGCGACGCGGCCGAAACCGCGCGCAAGCTGCTGGAGAAATAGCCATGCCCGCCTGGTGGATCGCCCATGTCACCGTGACGGACCCCGAGAAATACAAGGGATACCAGGCCCTCGCCCCGGCCGCCTTCGCCGCGCATGGCGCCCGGTTCCACGCCCGAGGCGGCGAAAGCGAGACGATGGAGGGGCCCGACTTCGCGCGCCATGTCGTGATCGAGTTCCCCTCGCTGGAGGCGGCGCGCGCCTGCTATCGTTCCGCCGAATACCGGAACGCGCGCGCCTGCCGCGAGGGCGCCTGCGAGGCGCTCGTCGTCATCGTCGACGGGTTGCCCGCCTGAGCCTTTCGCCGGGCCGCCGTCAGGCGGGGCCCGGCTGCGCCAGCACCCCGCGCACGATGGTCTCGAAATGCCGGACCGGCAGGGCGGTATCGGTTTCGGGATAGGCGTAGTGCAATTCCAGATGCACGTCGAAATCCGTCAGCGGCAGGATGCGCACCGAATGCGGCTCGCGCCAGCGCTGGCAGGAATTGACGAAACAGACCCCGGCCCCGGCGCTGACCAGGGCCAGCATGTCGGCCTCGCTGCCGGTCTCGGTGAGGAAGCGCGGCGCGAAGTCGCGCGCCCGGCATTCGGCATGGATCTCGTCATGGAATTGCGGGCTCATCTCGCGGCGGAAGCCGATGAAATTCTCGTCGGCCAGATCCCGCAGGCGGACCTGCGCCTGCCCGGCCAGCGGGCTTTCCGCCGGCAGCGCGATCATCACCGGGTGGCGGATCAGCGGAATCGCCACGAAGCCCGCATCCTTCGGCGGATAATAGAGCAGCCCGGCATCCAGCTTGCGCGCCCGCAGCGCCTCGATCTGGCCGGGGGAGGACAGCACGGCCAGATCCAGATCCACAGCGGGGAATACCTTGCGGAAGCGGCGCACACTGTCGGGAATCAGCCCGTGCCAGGCCCCCATCTCGATCACGCCGAGACGCAGCCGCCCGGCGCGCCCGGCCGCCGCCGCCTGGGTGCGGGTGACGGCGGTCGAGAGGTGACGCACGATCTCGCGCGCCTCGTCGAGGAAGAAGCGCCCGGCCGGGGTCAGCCGGATGCCGCGCGGCAGGCGCTCGAACAGCGCCACCCCCATCTCGGCCTCCAGCAGCTTCATCTGCCGGGTCAGCGCCGGCTGGGCGATGTTCAGGTGCTGCGAGGCACGGTTGAAATGCTCGCGTTCTGCAATCGCAATGAAGTATTGAATCTGGCGGATTTCCATCGGAACCGATCTCTTTCCGATATTGATACATGAAAAATTTTGAATTGGAAATATCGGAGCCGGTCTCCCTATTCTGCACGCGAGCCGCGCGAACGGCGCCCATCGCCAGCAGAGGAATCCGCCATGACCCCCGAGAAAATCCTGTATCAGACCAGCGTCACCGCCACCGGCGGACGCGACGGCACCGCCGCCTCGGATGACGGCCTGCTGTCGGTCGCGCTTTCGGTCCCGAAGGAGCTGGGCGGCCCCGGCGGCCCCGGCACCAACCCCGAGCAGCTTTTCGCCGCCGGCTACGCCGCCTGCTTCACCGGCGCGGTGAAGCTGGTGGCCCGGCAGGGCAAGATCGCGCTGCCCAACGACATGACCGTCACCGCCCGCGTCGGCATGGGCCCGGTCGATCCCGGCTATGCCCTGACGGTGGAGCTGATCGTCTCGCTGCCCGGCCTCGACCCGGCGCAGGCGCGCGAGATCGTGGAGGGCGCGCATCAGCGCTGCCCCTATTCGCACGCCACGCGCGGCAATGTCGACGTGACGCTGACCATCGCCTGACCGGAGGGAGAGAGCCATGCGCATCTGGTGGCAAAGTTTCATCGACGCGACATCGAGCGCGCCCTACATGGCCCGGCTGCAAGCCTGGCTGAACGAGGTGGCGGCGCCGGGAACCGAGGTCGTGGTGCATGGCATCTCGCCCCCCGACCGGGGGTTCGGCCGGCTGGCCGAGTTCCGCTGCGCCGTGCAGGCGGTGGATAACGGCATCGAGGCCGAGGAACAGGGTTACGACGCCTTCGTCTTCGGCCATTTCCAGGAACCCGGCCTGCCCGAACTGAAATCGGCCGTCCGCATCCCGGTGGTGGGCGTGGGCGAGGCCACGCTGCATCTCGCGGCGCAGATGGGGCGCAATATCGGCCTCATCAGCCTCGACGACTGCTTTCGCGGGCTGCATTACGAACAGGCCGACCGCTATGGCCTCGGCGCGCGGATCAGCCATGTCGCGGGCATGAACTGCGATCCGTCGCATTTCTCGGCCTGTTTCGCGGGCGACGCGGCGGCGAAGGCGGCGATGATCGCGGCCTTCACCGAGGCCGCCGCGAAGATGGTGGCCGAAGGCGCCGATGTGATCGTGCCCGCCGGGGTGCTGCCGGGGCTGCTCATCGGTTCGGAGCACGGGCTGCGGGTCGGCCATGCGCCGGTGGTGAACTGCGCCGCCGTCGGCCTGATGCAGGCCGAGATGCAGGTGCGGCTGCACCGGCTGAACGGGTTGGAGGTCGCGCGCGGCCGCTGTTTCGAACTGGCGCCCGATCTCGCGCGCGCCGATTTCCGCGCCCTCGTCCGCGGCGGGCGCGGCGCCCTGACGGAGGCAAGCTGATGGCGGTTCTTCTCACCCTGTTCTGGCAGCGGACGGACAGCACGCCGGAAAGCCTCGCCGAGCGCGATCTGGCCCTTGTCCGCGAGGTGCTTTCCGCCACGCCCGGCCTTTGCGAGGCGCAGATCTTCACCCCGGCGCGGGCCGAGGACATCTATACCGATGACGGGCTCAGCCCGCCGCTCGGGCTGCAACTGCATTTCGACGGCATCGCCGCGCTGGAACGGGCGGCGGGGCCGGAGGGCGCGCTGCAACCGCTCTGCCAGCCCGGCGCGCTGACCGGGCTCGACCCCGCGCGGGCCGAGGCGCAGGCCTTCCTCAAGCGCGATTACGCGGTGGACGCGCCCGCCCATGCGCCCGGCGCCCGGCCCTGCTCCTTCGTCGTGCATTATCCCGGCCCGGCCGAGGACGTGAACGCCTGGCTCGCCTATTATATCGAAGGGCACCCGCCGCTGATGCGCCGGATGCCCGGCATCCGCGCCATCGAGATCCTGACGCCGGTGGACTGGGTGAACCGGCTTCCCATCCCGAAGGTCCACCACATGCAGCGCAACCGCGTGCTGTTCGACAGCCCCGAGGCGCTGACCGCCGCGCTGCAAAGCCCGATCCGGCACGAATTGCGCGAGGATTTCGAGCACCTGCCCGCCTTCGAGGGCGGCAACCGCCATTACGCCATGCTGACCGAGACCTTCCGGCCCTGACCGCCCACGGAGCACCCAATGACCAATCGCCATCCGATCTTCGGCCCCAACCGCTTCAAGCTCGGCGTCTTCGCCGCCAATGCCGATGGCGGGCTGACCGTCACCAAGGTGCCCGAGCGCTGGCCCGCCACCTGGCCCGAGGTGGTCGCCGCCGCGCAGATCGCCGACCGCGCCGGGATCGAGTTCTTCCTGCCCATCGCCCGCTGGCGCGGCTATGGCGGCGACACCAATTCCCGCCAATACAGCTACGAGACCACGACCTTCGCCGCCGCCCTCGCCGGCGTGACCGAGCGGATCGGCCTGTTCTCGACCGTGCATGTGCCGATGGTGCATCCGGTCTATGCCGCCAAGGCGCTGGCCACGGTCGATCAGGCCAGCGGCGGCCGGGCCGGGGTGAACATCGTCGCCGGCTGGAACCCCGACGAATTCGCCATGTTCGGGCTCGACCGGGTGGATGCGCCCTACGATCAGGCCGCCGAATGGATCAAGATCATCAAGCGGCTGCACAGCGATCCCGCGCCCTTCGACCATGAGGGGACCTATTACCGCCTGAAGGACGCGATGGGCCTGCCCGGCGCGGTGAACGGCGCGATCCCGGTGCTGAACGCCGCCTTCTCGCCCCCCGGCCGGGATTTCGCCGCGGGCAACGCCGATTTCCTGTTCACCACCTTCAAGAGCATCGAGGCCGGGCGCGAGACCATCGCCGACGTGGCGAACCGCAGCGCCACCACCGGGCGCGACGTGAAGGTGTTCACCACCACCCATGTCGTCTGCCGCCCCTCGCGCGCCGAGGCCGAGGACTATTACGAGAATTACGCCGTCACCAATGCCGACAACGCGGCGCTCGACTACATGATGTCGAAACAGGCGGCCAATGCCCGCAACCACGACCCAGAGACCTATCGCAACCAGCGCAAATGGTTCGCGGGCGGCGCCGGCACCTATCCGCTGATCGGCACGCCCGAGGATCTGGTGGAGCAGATGGTCGAGATGTCGAAGGCGGGCTTCGCCGGAACCACGGTCAGCTTCGTGAACTACACCCGCGAGCTGCCCTATTTCTGCGCCGAGGTGCTGCCGCGCCTGACCGCCGCCGGGCTGCGCGGATGAGCGGCGATCCCCGGATCGCCCGCCTGCTCGACACGTTCGGCCCGGATCTGATCCGGGGTGGCGCCGAGGTGCCGGCCCGCCATGCGCATGACTGGTCCGGCCTGCCGCCGGTGGCGCCGCTGGCGCTCGCCCGGCCCCGCAGCACCGAAGAGGTGTCGCGGGTGCTGGCATTGGCCAATGAACTCGGCCTCGGCGTGGTGCCGCAGGGCGGGCTCAGCGGCATTTCCGGCGGCGCCCATCCGACGCCGGGTGTCATCGCGCTGTCGACCTCGCGCATGACCCGCATCGTCGCGGTCGATCCCGAAATGGCGCTGATGGAGGCGGAGGCGGGCGTGGTGCTCGCCACCGCGCAGGAGGCGGCGGAGGAGGCCGGGCTGATGCTGCCCGTCGATCTCGGCGCGCGGGGCAGTTGCACCATCGGCGGGATCGTCTCGACCAATGCGGGCGGCACGCAGGTGCTGCGCTACGGCATGGCGCGCGACCTCGTGCTCGGGCTGGAGGCGGTGCTGGCCGACGGCACGGTGCTGCCGTCGATGAACCGGCTGCTGAAGAACAATACCGGGCTGGACCTGAAGCAGATGTTCATCGGCACCGAGGGGCTGCTGGGCGTCGTCACCAAGGCCGTCCTGCGCCTGCAACCGAAGCCCACCGAGCGGCGCACCGCCTTCGCCGGCTGCCGCGACACCGCCGCGATGATCGCGCTGCTGGCCCGGATGCGCCGCGCCCTCGGCCCGGCGCTGAGCGGGTTCGAAGTGATGTGGCCCTCCTATTACGAGCCGATGCAGCAGGGCTCCGGCGCCGGTCACCCGCTCGCCGGGCGGCACGGCGTTTACGCCATTATCGAGGCCACCGGTTTCGAGGCGGGCCTCGGCGATCTGTTCGAGGCCGCGCTGATGGCGGCGATCGAGGAAGGTGTGGCCGAGGATGCCGTCATCGCCGCGTCGCTGCGCGAGGAACGCGCGCTCTGGGCGGTGCGCGAGGCGACGGCGGAGTTTCCCCGCATCGTCGGCCCGCTGACCGCCTTCGATGTCGGCGTGCGGCTGTCGGCCTGCGAAGAGACGGTGCGGCAGGTCGAGGACGGGCTCGCCCGCCGCTTTCCGGGGGCGAGGGTGCTGTCCTACGGCCATCTGGGCGACAACAACCTGCATTTCGTGGTGAACGTGCCGGATCGCGGCGCCGACCAGCCGGGGGCGGAGATCAAGGATTTCGTCTATGGCGTGATCCGCGACCATGGCGGCACCATCTCGGCCGAGCACGGGCTGGGGCTGATCAAGGGCCATTACCTCGGCCATTCGCGCAGCGAGGCCGAGATCGCCACCATGCGGGCGGTGAAGGCGCTGCTCGATCCGAAGGGTATCCTGAACCCCGGCAAGGGCTTCGCCCCCTGACCGGGGGCCTCAGGCGGAATAGGCGGCGGCGGCGGCGTGGAAACCACCTTTCGCCGCCGCGATGTCGCTGGTCATCACGGTGATGGTGAAGCCCTCGGCCCGGCGGGTGCGGGCATCCTCGCCGCTATAGGAATAGATGCCGCAGCCGATGCCGGCCGCCGCGCAGGCGGCGCGGATGCGGGCGAGCGCCGCCGGCAGCCTCGGCCCCGGCGCGGGAAACTCGCCCAGCGCCACCGCCAGATCGCCCGCGCCGACGAAGAGGAAGTCGAGCCCCGGCACCGCCGCGATCTCCTCCACCGCCTCCAGCCCCGGCACGGTCTCGATCATCGCGCCGATGGCCGTTCCGGCCTCGGC
>JBDHSR010000085.1:0-10625 GCA_039808305.1 Gemmobacter sp.
GCTTTCCGGGTTTTTGTGGGAAAAAAGTCGCAACTATATCTTGTGGCTCACGGAAGCGTGTTTCGCCAGAATTAGGCGGCCTCTCCGCATTTCCGCTACCAGATCGTGATTTTCCGCCTCTCCTATCCCAAGATATACCCGGCTCGACCCGAAGATTTCCGTTGCTTCCCATGAAATCCCATGGCATCCCTTGTCTCACCGGATGACGGCGGGAATGAAAAGCAGCGGGGCAGCAAGACCCCAAAGGCGAAAAGCAGGTTTCATACAGGCCCCTCTATCATCCCAATACGACCGGCGCGCGGGCGAGCAGACATCTCCCCCAGGTGGTTCGCGCGACCGGGCCGGCCCAGCGATGGGACAGACGGCGGATCGGGCAGTGGCAGCCGCCCGATCCGCCGCATTCGTTTCTGGGTCACGCAACGCGAATCATGCCTCGGGCGCGGGTCCGGGGCAATGGAATAAAGAAACCGGGCCGGGCAGGGACAGCAGGTCGTGTCGGAAAGCTTCAGAGGCGAATTCAACCAGAAGGTTGACGGGAAGGCGCGGGTCTCGATCCCGGCGTCGTTCCGGCGCGTCCTCGAGGCGGGCGATCCCGGTTTCGACGGCAGCCGCCCGAAATTCGTGCTGGTCTACGGCCGCCCCAACACCGATTACGTCGAGTGCTACAGCCTTTCCGAGATGAAGAAGCTGGAGGCGAAGATCCGCCGCCTGCAACCCGGCACCCCGGCGCGCCGCGCGCTGGAACGCAACTTCATCACCCTGTCGCAACTGGTCGAGATCGACGAGGACGGCCGCATCGTGATGCCGCCCAAGGCGCGCGAGAAGCTGGGCCTCGGCGCCGAGGCGATGAAGGAGGGCTTCGAGGCCACCTTCGCCGGCACGCTCGACACCTTCCAGATCTGGCGCCGCGACGCCTATGAGGCGGCGCTGGCCGCCGAGGCCGAGATCGACCTCGACTTCCTCGCCGATGGCGCCGACCTGCTGTCGGCGCTGCCCGCCGACCCGGAGGGTTGAGCCTTGGAGGCGCGCGCACCGCATATCCCGGTGCTCCTGCGGCCGCTGCTCGATGCCTGCGCGCCGGTTTCCGGCCGCTGGCTGGACGGCACCTTCGGGGCGGGGGGCTATGCCCGCGGCCTGCTGGAGGCCGGCGCCGCCGAGGTGATCGGGGTGGACCGCGATCCGCTGGCGCTGGAGATGGCCGCCGGCTGGGCGGGCGACTATGGCGACCGGCTGCGGCTGGTGGCCGGCACCTTCTCGCAACTCGACAGCTACGCGTGGGATCTCGACGGGATCGTGCTGGATCTCGGCGTCTCCTCGATGCAGCTCGACATGGCCGAACGCGGCTTTTCCTTCCAGAAGGACGGCCCCTTGGACATGCGGATGAGCCAGTCCGGCCCTTCCGCCGCCGATCTGGTGAACGAGACCGACGAGGCCACGCTGGCCGACATCCTCTATCTTTACGGCGAGGAACGCGCCTCGCGCCGCATCGTCCGCGCCATCGTCGAGGCGCGCAAGGCGGCGCCGATCGCCACCACGCTGCATCTTGCCGAAATCGTCGCCCGCTGCCTGCCGCGCCCGAAGCCGGGGCAGAGCCATCCGGCGACCCGCAGCTTCCAGGCGATCCGCATCGCGGTGAATGCCGAATTCGACGAACTGGCCGAGGGGCTGGCGGCGGCGGAACGCGCGCTGCGCCCGGGCGGCAAGCTCGCCGTGGTCACCTTCCACAGCCTTGAGGACCGCATCGTCAAGCGCTTCTTCCAGACCCGCACGACCGAGGCGCAGGGCAACCGCTACGCCCCCTCGGCCGCCGGTCCCGCGCCCAGCTTCACCCTGCTGACCCGCCGCGCCGTCGGGCCGGACGACACGGAACTGGCGGAGAATCCGCGCGCCCGCTCGGCCAAGCTGCGCGTCGGCCAGCGCACCGAGGCGCCGGCCCACAAGCTCGACCTCGCGGCGCTCGACGTGCCGCTCCTGCGCCGGAAAGGAGGACGCCGCTGATGCGCGCTCTTGCCTATCTTCTCACCTTCGCCGCGGTGATCGGCCTCGGCTTCTGGGCCTACAAGGAAAACTACGCCACCCAGCAGGCGCTGAAGGACGTGGCGCGGCTCAACGCCGAGATCGCCGACCTGCGCGAGGCGCTGTCGATCCAGCGCGCCGAATGGGCCTATCTGAACCGCCCCGACCGGCTGCGCGAGCTTTCGACCATCAATTTCGACCGGCTGGGCCTTCTGCCGCTGGAGCCCGAGCAGTTCGGCCAGGCCAGCCAGGTCGTCTACCCGCAACCCGAGATCGAGCTTCCCGAGGTGAACGCCCCGGTCGATACGTCCGGCGAACAGGAGCAAGTGCCATGACCCGCACCCCGCTGCGCCCGCTGGCCCGCATCCTCTCGGCCCGCGCCTCCGGCGACAACCCGGACCTGATCGAACGCGAGAATATCCGCATCCGCCACGAACAGATGCGCGAGACATCCCGCAGCCGCTCGGAAGGGCGGCTGCTGTTCCTTGGTCTCGCCTTCTTCATGGCCTTCACGGTGATCGGCGCCCGGATGGGCCTGCTGGCCGCCTCGGAACCGATGGAGCCGCGCTCGGCCGCGCCCGGCGCCGCGATCCTCGCCCAGCGGGCCGACATCACCGACCGCAACGGCCGGGTGATGGCCACGAACCTGGTGACCCACGCGCTTTACGCCCAGCCGAAGGACATGGTGGACCCGGCCCGCGTGGCGCGCGAACTCGCCGTCATCTTCCCCGACCTGAAGGAAGAGGATCTGAAGCGCCGGCTGACCGACGGGCGCAGCTTCCTGTGGATCAAGAAGAAGCTCTCGCCCGAGCAGATGCAGAAGGTGCATGAGATCGGCGATCCGGGCCTGCTCTTCGGCCCGCGCGAGATGCGGCTTTACCCGAACGGGCGGCTCGCCGCGCATATCCTCGGCGGCGCCAGCTTCGGCGCCGAGGGCGTCAGCAGCGCCGAGGTGATCGGCACGGCGGGGCTGGAGAAACATCTCGACACGCGGCTGCGCGATCCGGCGCAGGCGGCGGAGCCGGTGGCGCTCTCGATCGACATGACGGTGCAGGCCACGGTGACCGAGGTGCTCGACGCCGGGATGAAGATGATGAACGCCAAGGGCGCGGCGGCGATCCTGCTCGACGTGCGCTCGGGCGAGATCCTGAGCCTCGTCTCGCTGCCGGATTTCGATCCGAACGACCGGCCGAGCCCGCTGGTGAAGGGCGATCCGGCCGACAGCCCGCTGTTCAACCGGGCGGTGCAGGGGGTCTACGAACTCGGCTCGACCTTCAAGATCTTCGCGGCCTCGCAGGCGATGGAGCTGGGGCTGGTCAATCCCGACACGCTGGTCGACGCCAATGCGCCGATGATCTGGGGCAAGCACAGGATCAAGGAATTCCAGGGCAAGAATTACGGGCCCAAGCTGTCGGTCACCGATGTGATCGCCAAATCCTCCAACGTGGGGACGGCGCATATCGCGCTGATGATCGGCGGGCTGCGCCAGCAGGCGTTCTTCAAGTCGCTCGGTCTCTTCGAGCCGACGCCGCTGGAACTGGTCGAGGCGAGGGGCGCGCGCCCGCTGATCCCGGCGAAATGGCCCGACATCGTGACCATCACCGCCTCTTACGGCCACGGCATGAGCGCGAGCCCGATGCACCTCGCCGCCGCCTATGCCGCCATCGCCAATGGCGGGGTGGCGGTAAAGCCGACGCTCTTGCGCCGGACCTCGGCGCCCGAGGGCACGCGGGTGCTCTCCGAGCCGGTGGCGCGCGAGGCGGTGGCGATGCTGCGGGGCGTGGTGACGCATGGCACGGCGTCTTACGCCCGCATCCCGGGCTATGCGGTGGCGGGCAAGACCGGCACCGCCGACAAGCCGAAACGGACCGGGGGCTATTACAAGGACAAGGTGATCAACACCTTCGCCAGCATCTTCCCGGCCGACGCGCCGCGCTATGTGCTGATCGTGACGCTGGACGAGCCGGTGGACACCACCGGCTCCGAACCGCGCCGGACCGCCGGCTATACCGCCGTGCCGGTGGCGGCGGAGGTGATCCGCCGCACCGCGCCGCTGCTGGGGCTGCGGCCCGAGATTGCGCTTCCCGCCGCCAATGGGGTAACAGCCGTCAGTCAGAGTGAATGAGCCTGCCGGTCTGGCGGGCGGAAGGTGGGACGCATGGCGCAACGGATGGCAAGTCTGGCGGAACTGGGGCTGACCGTCCGGTCCGGCGACGGCGCGGGGCCGCGCATCGCCGGGCTTGCGGTGGACAGCCGGGCGGTGCGGCCCGGCTTCCTGTTCGCGGCCCTGCCGGGCAGCAGGATCCATGGCGCGGCCTTCATCCCCGCCGCCGTCGCGCAGGGCGCGGTGGCGGTGCTGACCGATGCCGAGGGCGCCCGGCTGGCCGCCGACGCGCTGAAGGGCGTGGCGCTGGCGGTGACCGAGGAGCCGCGCGCGGCGCTGGCCATGGCGGCCTCGCTCTGGTTCGCGGCGCAGCCCGAGACCATCGTCGCGGTCACCGGCACCAATGGCAAGACCTCGGTCGCCACCTTCACCCGCCAGATCTGGATGGCGCTGGGCCATGCCGCGATCAATATCGGCACGACCGGGGTGGAAGGCGCCTGGGCCGCGCCCTCGGCCCATACCACGCCCGATCCGATCACCCTGCACGCGATGCTGGCCCAGGCCGCCGCCGAAGGGGTGAGCCATGCGGCGATGGAGGCCTCGTCCCACGGGCTCGACCAGCGCCGGCTGGACGGGGTGCGGCTGAAGGCGGCGGGCTTCACCAATTTCACCCAGGACCATCTGGATTACCACGGCACCTTCGACGCCTATTTCGCGGCGAAGATGGGGCTGTTCACCCGCGTCCTGCCGCCCGAGGCGGCGGCGGTGGTGAACCTGAACGACCCCAAGGGGGCCGAGGTCGCCCGCATCGCCGCCGAGCAGGGCCAGCGCGTGCTGACCGTGGGCCATGACGGCGCCTGCGACCTGCGCATCGCCGGGCAGCGCTTCGACGCGACGGGGCAGGATGTGCGCTATCTCTGGCAGGGCCAGCCGCATCAGGTGCGGCTGAACCTGATCGGCGGTTTCCAGGCCGAGAATGTGGCGCTGGCCGCCGGTCTCGCCATCGGCGCGGGCGAGGCGCCGGCCGATGTGTTCCGCGTCCTGCCGCGGCTGTCCGGCGTGCGCGGCCGGATGCAGCTTGCGGCGACCCGGGCCAACGGCGCCTCGGTCTTCGTCGATTACGCCCATACGCCCGACGCCATCGCCACCGCGCTGAAGGCGCTGCGGCCGCATGTGATGGGCCGGCTGATCATCGTCTTCGGCGCGGGCGGCGACCGCGACCGGGGCAAGCGCCCGCTGATGGGCGCCGCGGCGCGCGATCATGCCGATGTTCTGTTTGTGACAGACGACAACCCCCGCAGCGAGGATCCGGCGGCCATCCGTGCGGAAATAATGCAAGCCTGCCCCGAGGCGACCGAGGTCGGCGACCGCGCCGAGGCCATCCTGCGCGGCGTCGACGCGCTGGGCCCGGGCGACGCGCTGCTGGTTGCCGGCAAGGGGCATGAGAGCGGGCAGGTGATCGGCGGCGACATCTTCCCCTTCGACGATGTGGAGCAGGCCTCCATCGCCGTGGCCGCGCTGGACGGGGTGATCTGATGGCCGCGCTCTGGACCTCCACCGATGCCGTTACCGCCACCGGCGGCACCACGCCCCGCGCCTGGATGGCCACCGGCGTGTCCATCGACACCCGCAGCCTTACGCCGGGCGATCTGTTCGTGGCGCTGAAGGATGCGCGCGACGGCCATGATTTCGTGGCGCAGGCGCTGGAGAGGGGCGCCGCCGCCGCGCTGGTCTCGCGCATCCCCGAGGGCGTCGCGCCCGACGCGCCGCTGCTGCTGGTTCCCGATGTGCTGGCAGCGCTGGAGGCGCTGGGCCGCGCCGCCCGTGCCCGCACCGGGGCGAAGGTGATCGGCGTCACCGGCTCCGTCGGCAAGACCTCGACCAAGGAGATGCTGCGCGCCACGCTCTCCGGGCAGGGCCGGGTCCATGCGGCGGAGGCCAGCTACAACAACCATTGGGGCGTGCCGCTGACGCTGGCGCGGATGCCGGCCGACACCGATTTCGCGGTGATCGAGATCGGCATGAACCATCCCGGCGAGATCGCGCCGCTGGCCCGCATGGCCGATCTCGACCTCGCGATCATCACCACGGTGGCGCCCGCGCATCTTTTCGCCTTCGACAGCCTCGCCGGCATCGCGCGCGAGAAGGCCGCGATCCTCGACGGGCTGCGCAAGGGCGGCACCGCCATCCTGCCCGAGGGGCTGGAGGTCTCGCCCATCCTGCTGGAGACAGCCGCCGGGGCCGGCGCCCGCGTCGTGACCTTCGCCGAAACCGGCGCCGACTGGCATATCGCCGCCGCCCAATGGGGCGAGACGGCGAGCAGCGTGCAGGCCGAGACCCCGGCCGGGCGGCGGCTCTTCCGCGTGCAATCGCCGGGCCGGCATTTCGCGGTGAACGCGCTCGCCGTGCTGGCGGCGGCCGAGGCGCTGGGCCTCGACCCGGCGCTTTCGGCGCAAGGCCTCGGCCGTTGGCTGCCGCCCGCCGGGCGCGGCCAGCGCGAGCGCGTCACCACCGACGCGGTGGAGGATATCGGTTTCGACCTGATCGACGACGCCTTCAACGCCAACCCGGCCTCGATGGCGGCGAGCCTCGATGTGCTGGCGATCCTGCAACCGCAGGACAATGTGGGCCGCATCAAGAAGGGCCGCCGCATCGCCATTCTCGGCGACATGCTGGAGCTTGGGCCCGAGGAGACGCGGCTCCATGCCGAAATCGCGGGGCACCCGGCGATTCCGCGCCTGACGCTGGTGCATTGCGTCGGGCCGCGCATGAAGGCGCTGCACGCCGCCCTGCCCGCCGCGCAGCGTGGCGAATGGGTGGAGACGGCGGCCGAGCTGCTGCCGCGCGCGGCGGCGCTGGTCGATGCCGGGGATGTGGTTCTGGTGAAGGGGTCGAAGGGGATCAAGGTCAGCCTGCTGGTCGAGGCCCTGCGCAAACTGGGGCAACCCCGCCCCCAAGACAAAGGGACGGACTGATGCTCTACCTTCTCACCGAGTTTTCCGACGGCGGGGACGTGTTCAACCTGTTCCGCTACATCACCTTCCGGGCGGGGGCGGCCTTCTTCACCGCGCTGGTCTTCGGCTTCCTGTTCGGCCGGCCGCTCATCAACCTCTTGCGCCGCAAGCAGGGCAAGGGCCAGCCGATCCGCGACGACGGCCCGGCCTCGCATTTCTCCAAGGCCGGCACGCCGACCATGGGGGGCCTCTTGATCCTGTCGGCGCTGATGGTGTCGACCCTGCTCTGGGCGCGGCTCGACAATCCTTACGTCTGGATCGTGCTGCTGGTGACCATCGGCTTCGGCCTGATCGGCTTCGCCGACGATTACGCCAAGGTGACGAAGCAGAACACCAAGGGCGTCTCGGGCAAGGTGCGCATGGCGCTGGGCCTGCTGATTGCGGCGCTGGCCGCCTATGCCGCGGCGCGCTTCCACCCCGAGGCGCTGACCAACCGCCTCGCGCTGCCGCTGCTGAAGGACGCGCTCTTCAATCTCGGCTGGTTCTTCGTGCCTTTCGGGATGATCGTGGTGGTGGGCGCGGCCAATGCGGTGAACCTGACCGACGGGCTCGATGGGCTGGCCATCGGGCCGGTGATGATCGCCTCCGGCACTTTCGGCGCGATCTCCTATGTGGTGGGCAACTTCAACTTCACCGAATATCTCGGCGTGCATTTCGTGCCGGGGACGGGGGAGCTGCTGATCTTCTGCGCCGCGCTGATCGGCGGCGGGCTCGGGTTCCTGTGGTACAACGCGCCGCCGGCGGCGGTGTTCATGGGCGATACCGGCAGCCTCGCGCTGGGTGGCGCGCTGGGGGCCATCGCGGTCTGCACCAAGCACGAGATCGTGCTGGCCATAGTGGGCGGCCTCTTCGTGGTCGAGGCGCTGAGCGTCATCATCCAGGTCGCCCATTTCAAGCGCACCGGGCGGCGGGTCTTCCTGATGGCGCCGATCCATCACCATTTCGAGAAGAAGGGCTGGGCCGAGCCGCAGATCGTCATCCGGTTCTGGATCATCTCGCTGATCCTCGCGCTGATCGGCCTCGCCACGCTGAAGGTGCGCTGACGGCGACCCGGCGGAGCGCCGCCCCCTTGCGGGCGCGGCGCGCGGCTTTCCTCTCGGCCCGCCGCGCCTGGCGGCGCGACAGTCCTCGGGTGCAGGGGCTTCGCCCCTCCGGGCCTGCGGCCCGTTCACCCCAGGATATTTTTCGACAGAAAATGGCAGGGAGCTTTTCGTCTTCAACCTGATCCGAAATACCCCGGGGGAGGCGCGCGGCACGCGCGGCGGGGGCGGCGCCCCCTTACCCGATCAGGGCCCGCACCCGTGCGGTGAAATCCTCGCCGCGTTTCTCGAAATCGGGATATTGGTCGAAGCTGGCGGCGGCGGGGGCGAGCAGGACGGTCTCGCCGGGCGCGGCCTCCGCGGCGGCGCGGGCGACGGCGCGTTCCATCGTCTCGCAGATCTCGTAGGAGGTGGCGCCGAGCTGGAGGGCGAAGTCGCGCGCCGAATGGCCGATGAGATAGGCTTTCACCACCGGGCCGAGGAAGGGCTCCAGTGCGGCGATGCCGCCCTCCTTGCCGAGGCCGCCGGCGATCCAGCGGATGCGCGGGAAGGCTTGCAGCGCCTTGGCCGCGCTGTCGGCATTGGTGGCCTTCGAGTCGTTGACGAAGCGCACGCCACCGCGCTCGCCGACGAGCTGGCTGCGATGCGGTAGGCCGGCGAAGGAGTGCAGCGCGCCCTCGATCAGTTTCGGGGCGAGGCCGAGCGTGCGGGCGGCGGCATAGGCGGCGCAGGCGTTCTGGTGGTTATGGGCGCCGGGCAGGCCCGCGATCTCGCGCAGGTCGATGCTGGCGACCTGCCGCCCCTTGCGCCATTCGGCGAGGAAGCCCTTGCGGGCGAAGACCGACCAGCCGAACCCCTCCAGCTTGGTGCCGGAGGAGATGCGGATCACCCGGTCGTCTTCCGGCCCCTGCGCGAGCTGGCCCGCGAGGAAGCGGCCCTCGGTCTCGTCGACGCCGAGGATGCAGCGGTCGGGGCCGCCCTCGGAGAAGAGGCGCCGCTTGGCGGCGAAATAGCCGCCGATGCCGCCATGGCGGTCGAGATGGTCGGGCGAGAGATTGGTGAAGACCGCCACATCGGGGGTCAGCGCGCGGGCGAGTTCGGTCTGGTAGGAGGAAAGCTCCAGCACCACCACCTCGCCCTCCTGCGGCGGGTCGATGTCGAGCACGCCGCGGCCGATATTGCCGGCCATCTGGCTGGGCCGGCCGGCGACCGTCAGGATGTGGTGGATCAGCGCCGTGGTGGTGGATTTGCCGTTCGATCCGGTGACGCAGACCACCTTGGGGGGCATGTCGAACCGGCTCCAGTCCTGCGCGCCGAAGCTGCGGAAGAAGAGGCCGATGTCGTTGTCGATCGGGATGCCGAGCTCCAGCGCGCGGGCGATCGCCTTGTTCGGCTGCGGATAGAGATGCGGGATGCCGGGCGAGGCGACGAGGCAGGCCACGCCGTCGAGCGCGCCGTGCCGCAGGAGGTCGGTGCAGGCGAAGCCCTCGGCCTCGGCCTTGGCGCGGGCCTCGGCGCTGTCGTCCCAAAGGAGCGGCTCGGCCCCGCCCGCCGCCAGCGCCCGCGCGGTGGCGAGGCCCGACCGGCCCAGCCCCAGCACCGCCACCTTGCGCCCCGCGTAACCCTGCACCGGAATCATCTGCCGCTCCCTCGTCCTTGCGGGCGGCAGAATGGGCGAGGGCAGGGGGCGCCGCAAGGGCCGGCCGAGAAAGGGGGCAGCCGTTTCCCGGCCCGGCGGCGGGCAGGCGGAATCGCGGTTGACGGCGGCGGCGGAGCGGCTATAAGCGCGGCCGATGGTCCCGGACTCCGCTCCGGGGCTTTTCATTGGTGTTGGTGGACCCCGCAAGGGGAAACCTGTCGCCGGTTCCCGAAAAGGGCGCCGGAAAGGACAACGCCCTTCGCCGGGCCTCGGTCCGTAACCGCAAGCGGCCTTTGCGACGCAGGGCCGGACAGACGAAGGAGATCAGCGATGACCAAGCGCACCGCTGCCAAGTACAAGATCGACCGCCGCATGGGCGAGAACATCTGGGGCCGTTCCAAATCCCCGATCAACAAGCGCGAATACGGCCCGGGCCAGCACGGCCAGCGCCGCAAGGGCAAGCTGTCGGACTTCGGCACCCAGCTGCGCGCCAAGCAGAAGCTGAAAGGCTACTACGGCGACCTGACCGAAAAGCAGTTCCGCAAGATCTATGGCGAGGCCGAGCGCGTCAAGGGCGACACCGGCGAGATGCTGATCGGCCTGCTGGAGCGCCGGCTGGACGCGGTGGTCTACCGCGCCAAGTTCGTGCCGACCGTCTTCGCCGCCCGCCAGTTCGTCAACCACGGCCATGTGACCGTGAACGGCCAGCGCGTGAACATCGCCTCCTACCGCGTGAAGGAAGGCGACGTGATCGAGGTGCGCCAGCGCTCCAAGCAGCTGGCCATCGTGCTGGAAGCCGTGGCGCTGACCGA
>JBDHSR010000086.1:0-10622 GCA_039808305.1 Gemmobacter sp.
GGTTGGTGGTCTTGGCCTTTTTCAGCGCCTGGATGATCTTGCCGGGCATCGAGCCGATATAGGTGCGCCGGTGGCCCCGGATCTCGGATTCGTCGCGCACGCCGCCGAGCGAGATGCGGATGAATTCGCGCCCAGTGGCCCGGGCGACGGAACGCCCCAGCGAGGTCTTGCCGACGCCCGGAGGGCCGACGAGGCAGAGGATCGGCCCCTTCAGCTTGGCCGAGCGCGCCTGCACCGCCAGATATTCGACGATGCGCTCCTTGACCTTCTCAAGCCCGTAGTGATCGGCGTCGAGCACCTTCTGCGCGGCGCCCAGATCCTTCTTGACGCGCGACTTCACGCCCCACGGCACGCCGAGCAGCCAGTCGAGATAGTTGCGCACCACCGTCGCCTCGGCGCTCATCGGGCTCATGGACTTCAGCTTCTTCAGCTCGCCCTCGGCCTTCTCGCGCGCCTCTTTCGACAGGTCGGTCTTGCGGATGCGCTCCTCCAGTTCGGCCAGCTCGTTCTGGCCTTCCTCGCCATCGCCGAGCTCCTTCTGGATCGCCTTCATCTGCTCGTTCAGATAGTATTCGCGCTGGGTGCGCTCCATCTGCGACTTGACGCGGGACTTGATCTTCTTTTCCACCTGAAGGACGGACATCTCGCCCTGCATGTGGCCATAGACCTTCTCCAGCCGCGCGGCCACGTCGAGCGTCTCCAGCAGTTCCTGCTTCTGGGCGACCGGAATCCCCAGATGCCCCGCCACCAGATCGGCGAGCCGCGCCGGTTCGCGGGTGTCCGAGACGGCGGCCAGCGCCTCCTCGGGGATGTTCTTCTTGATCTTGGCGTAGCGCTCGAATTCCTCGGCCACGCCGCGCAGCAGGGCGTCGACCACCGACTGATCGCCGGGCGCCTCGTCCAGCGGCTCGACCCGCGCCTCGAAGAACGAGTCGTTGGGCAGGAATTCGGTGATCGTCACCCGGCTCTTGCCCTCGACCAGCACCTTCACCGTGCCATCGGGAAGTTTCAGCAATTGCAGCACATTGGCCAGAACGCCGGTGCGGTAGATGCCCTCGGCGCCGGGCTCGTCCACGGTGGGGTCGATCTGGCTGGACAGCAGGATCTGGCGATCCTCGGCCATGACCTCTTCGAGCGCCCGCACCGATTTCTCGCGGCCCACGAACAGCGGCACGATCATGTGGGGAAACACCACGATGTCGCGCAGCGGCAGGACCGGATAGGATTGGGAGATATGATCGCTCATGCGCGTATCCTTGGATTTGGCGGGAAGGCCCCGGCCCCGACCATCGGCAGCCCGGATTCCCCCTTTCGGTCTATCTATCTGGGGGGCTGGCCCCCCGCTGTCAACATCGGCCGTCTCACATTCGCGTCCCGTGGATTTCCGGCGCCCGCCGCGAAAACCGGATTGACGGACGGCCCCGCCGGGCCTCACCTGAGCGCGGGGGGATCATTCCATCGGAGGGCGCCCGCGTGGCCACCATTATCGACCAGAATGACGGTGTGGGGCGCGCCTTGACCGGCGCGGAAGGCGAGAACGACCATCTCGACGGGATGGACGGCGACGACACGTTGCGCGGCCTCGACGGCGATGACGAACTGCTCGGGGGCGAGGGCGACGACGAGATCTGGACGGGCGAGGGCCGCGACATCGTGCATTTCCAGCACGACGCTTTCGGCGCGCTGGATTTCGGAAACGACTTCGCGCTGGATTTCGATCCCGATCGGGACGTGATCGACGTGAGCGGCCTCGGCGACGGCTTTGGCTCCGGCAGCCTCGGCATCGGCAGTCTGGAGACGGTCCGCGCCATCGCCGGCGATTCCGCGCTCGGTCTCGCGCTGCGCTGGGGAAGCTCGTCGCTGTTCCTGTCGGGGCTGAGCGCGGACTATCCGCTGAAGGCCGCGCAATTCTCCTTCGCGCGGGGCGGGATCGCGGATGTGCTGGTGCTGGGCGGCGGCCATGACATCATCGCCGCGAATGATTTCGCCGATTTCCTCGACGGCGGCGGCGGCAACGACACGCTGTTCGGCGAGGCCCATGACGATACGGTTCTGGGCGGCGACGGCAATGACTCGCTCTATGGCGGTGCCGGCCGGGATGTGGTCCGGGGCGACAACGGCAAGGATACGCTGTTCGGCGGCGCGGGCGACGACTCGCTGAACGGCGGGGCGGGGGATGACATGATCCTCGGCGGCGCGGGCCGCGATCTCCTGGCCCTCGGCCATGACGCGGCGAGCGGCGCCCATTCCGGGCGCGACATCTGGGCCGATTTCAACCGCAAGGCCGGGGACCGGGTGGATGCGGGCCATCTCGGCGGCCTGAGCGGCACGGGCCTCGGCGTCAGTTCCTTCGAGACGCTGAAGCTGATGGGCCTGACGGCGGAGGAGGGGGGCACCGTCCTCGCATGGGGCGGCGCGCGGCTGGTCCTCGGCGGGGTGCAGAAGATCGTCGCCGGCGCCTTCCTGTTCAACAAGGACATCTCCGCCGACAAGGTGGCCTTCGGCGGCAAGGCGGCCAATCTGGCGGCGCTCGGGCTGGGCGATGACAGCGCCTCGGGCGGGCAGGGCGCCGATACGCTGTTCGGCGAGGGCGGCAATGACACGCTGGATGGCGGGGCAGGAGCCGACAGCCTGCATGGCGGCGACGGGCGCGACGTGCTGAAGGGCGGCGCTTCCGACGACACGCTGGGCGGCGGCGCCGATGGCGACACGCTCGATGGCGGCCTTGGCGGCGATACGATGGCGGGCGGCGCGGGCGACGACACCTATTACGTCGATCAAACGGATTATGTGTTCAATCCGTTCCTGACCTTCGACCGCATCGTCGAAGAGGCCGGGGCGAAGGGCGGCATCGACCGGGTGATCGTCGCCGCGCCGGAATACACGCTGGAGGCCAATGTCGAGAATGCCGAGATCACCAGCCGCTCCGGCCCCGACTGGACCGGCAGCTGGGGCGGCAGCGGCGCCTTCGGCCGCGATGGCCTGCCGGTGGTGCTCAGGGGCAACGGCCTCGACAACCAGCTTGTCGGCTCCGACACGAAGGCCCGGGTCGAGCAATGGATCTTCGGCGCCGCCGGAAACGATGCGATCAGCGGGCTCGGCGGGCAGGATTTCCTGTCCGGCGATGCGGGGCGCGACAATCTCGACGGCGGCTCGGGCGACGATACCGTGCTGGGGGGCGAGGGGCGCGACACCTTGTCGGGCGGCGCGGGCCATGACCTGCTGATCGGCAATGCCGGGTTTTCGGTCCGGGGCGACCGTATCCTGCCGGGCGAGGCGGGCGAGGATCATTTCATCTTCGACGCCGCGCCGGTCGCGGCCAATTCCGATACGATCTCGGGCTTCGACGACAGGGATTTCATCCTGCTCGACAGCGCGGTGTTCACCAGCCTGGGCGGCGAAAGCGGCCGGGCCATCGCGAAGGGCAATTTCGTCGCCGGAACGCAGGCGAAGGATGCCGATGACTTCATCATTTACGACAGCGGGACCGGCAGGCTCTGGTATGACGCCGACGGCAATGGCGCCGGTGCGAAGGCGCTGATCGCCGAGATCTACGCGGAGACGAAGATGACGGTGAAGGTGGTCCCCCCGTCCTTCACCGCGCCCTACGGTCTCGAATTCGTCTATACCCCCATCGCCGCCGCCGGGCTCGACCGGCTCGACATCCTGCTGCTATAGCGGCTCGATGTCGCCCTCGGCGCGGCGGGCGTGGAAATCGGCGACGAAGGCGGCGAGCCGCCCCCCGGCAATGGCGTCGCGCAGGCCCTGCATCAGCTCCTGATAGTAATGCAGGTTGTGCCAGGTCAGCAGCATCGAGGAGATGATCTCCTGCGCGCGGAAGACGTGGTGCAGATAGGCGCGGGAGTAGTTCCGGCAGGCCGGGCAGGTGCAGCTTTCGTCCAGCGGGCGCGGGTCGTCCTGATGGCGGGCGTTCTTGATGTTCACCTGGCCGCGCCGCGTCCAGGCCTGCCCGGTGCGCCCCGAGCGCGAGGGCAGCACGCAATCCATCATGTCGATGCCGCGCTCCACCGCGCCCACGATGTCGTCGGGCTTGCCGACGCCCATCAGGTAGCGCGGCTTGTCTTGCGGCAGGAAGCCGGGCGCGTAATCCAGCACGCCGAACATCGCCGCCTGCCCCTCGCCCACGGCGAGGCCGCCCACCGCGTAGCCGTCGAAGCCGATGGCCTTCAGCGCCTCGGCCGATTCCTCGCGCAATTCGCGCGTGACGCCGCCCTGCATGATGCCGAACAGCGCATGCCCCGGCCGGTCGCCGAAGGCGTCGCGCGAACGCTGCGCCCAACGCATCGACAGGTGCATGGATTTCTCCACCGCCGCCTCGTCGGCCGGCAGCGCCGGGCATTCGTCGAAACACATCACGATGTCGGAGCCGAGCAGCTTCTGGATCTCCATGCTGCGTTCGGGGGAAAGCATGTGCTTCGATCCGTCGACATGGCTGGAGAAGCGCACGCCTTCCTCGGTCAGCTTCCTGAGGCTCGCAAGGCTCATCACCTGAAAGCCGCCCGAGTCGGTGAGGATCGGCCGCTCCCAGTTCATGAAGCGGTGCAGGCCGCCGAGCCGGGCGATGCGTTCCGCCCCCGGCCGCAGCATCAGGTGATAGGTATTGCCCAAGAGGATGTCGGCCCCGGTCGCCCGCACGCTTTCGGGCAGCATCGCCTTCACCGTGGCGGCGGTGCCGACCGGCATGAAGGCGGGGGTGCGGATCTCGCCCCGCGGGGTGGAGATCACCCCGCTGCGGGCGGCCCCGTCGGTCGCGTGAAGCTGGAAGGCGAATCGCTCGGCCATGTCTGTCTCCGGTCTGCGGGGCCTTGATAGGGCAAACGGCGCGGATGCCAAGTCTCGGGCGGGGGCCTCAGGGCAGCAGATGCAGCCAGAGCCAGATCGTGCCGATGGAGACGGCGGTGGCCAGCAGCACCGCCGAGGCGTTCACCCGCTTCGCCACGCCATACATATGCGCGAAGAGATAGGCGTTCACCCCCGGCGCCATCGCGGCGGTCAGCACGGCGGAGCGCAACTGCCCGGCGGTCAGCCCGAAGACCTTCGTGCCGAGCAGCCATGTGAGCGCCGGGTGCAGCAGCAGCGACAGCGCGATCACCATGGCGATGGCCCGCCCGTCGCCCTCGGGGCGGTAGCGGTAGAGCACGCCGCCGAGGCCGAAGAGCGCGGTCGGGATCGCGGCGCCCCCCACCATCTTCAGCGCGCTCCAGGCGAAATCCGGCACCGGCAGGCCGCTCAGGTTCACCGCGAAACCGGCGCAGATGCCCAGCACCATCGGCTGCGTGAAGATCGCCCGCAACACCTGCCGCGCCAGCTTGCCGGCGGGCAGGCCGAGGCCATGGCCGCGCGTCAGCTCCATCACCGTGATGCCCGCGGCGTAGAGCAGCGGCGAATGGGTCGAGATGATGGCGTAATTCGCGTCCAGCGCCCCGGCGCCATAGGCGCGTTCGGTGATCGGCACCCCCAGCAGCAGCGAGTTGGAGAACAGGCAGGCGAAGCCGATCGCCACCGCGTCCGCCCCCGGCCGCCCCAGCAGCCGCGCGCCGAGAATGCCGAGGCCGAAGGCGGTGAATGCGCCGATATAGAAGCTGGCGAACAACCCCGCATCGAAGGCCGCCGCCAGATCGAGCCGCGAGATCGACAGGAACAGCAGCACCGGCACGGCGAAGGTCTGGGCGAAACGCATCAGCCCGTCCACCGCCATATCCGGGAAAAGCCCGGCCCGCGCCGCCGTCCAGCCCCCGCCGATCACCAGAAAGACCGGCAGGATGACGTCGATCAGCGCGTTCATGGCACCGGCAGCTCGATCCGCATCCCGTCATGGGCCGGGGTGACATGCGCCGGAAGCTCGGCGCGGAGCGTGTCGTAATCCAGATCGAGATGCATGTTGGTCAGCACGCCGCGCTGCGGTCTGGCCCGCGCGATCCAGTCCAGCGTCATCGCCAGATGGGCATGCGTCGGATGCGGCTTGCGCCGCAGCGCGTCGACGATCCAGACATCCAGCCCGCGCAGATGCAGCCAGCTTTCCTCGGGGATCGCCACCGCGTCGGGCAGATAGGCCAGCCGGCCGATGCGGAACCCCAGCGCGTCGATGGAGCCGTGATCGGCGAGGAACGGCACCAGCGTCACCGGCCCGCCCGCGCCCTCGATCACGAAGGGGCCGTCGATGGTGTGCAGGTCGAGGATCGGCGGATAGGGCGAATCCGCCGGCTGCACGAAGGCATAGCCGAAGCGGTCGATCAGCGCGCCCTGCGTCGGCCCGTCGGCCCAGACCGGCAGGCGGCGGCGCAGGTTGAACACGATCTGGCGCAGATCGTCGATGCCATGCACATGATCGGCATGGGAATGGGTATAGGCCACCGCGTCCAGCGCGCCGATGCCGGCGTCCAGCAACTGCTCGCGCATGTCGGGCGAGGTGTCGATCAGCACCCGCGTCACGCCCCCGGCCCCGATCCGCTCGACCAGAAGCGAGCAGCGGCGGCGGCGGTTCTTCGGATTGGCCGGATCGCAATCGCCCCAGTCGCCGCCGAGCCGGGGAACCCCCCCGGACGAGCCGCAGCCGAGGATGGTGAAGCGATACATCAGGCCGCCTCTTTCACGGCGGCCTTGCGGAACAGCCGGTCGAAATTGGCGGTGGTGGCGGCGGCGAATTCCTCGACGCCCAGCCCGAACAGGGCGGCGCCGGCCTTGGCGGTGAAGGCGGTATAGGCCGGTTCGTTGCGCTTGCCGCGCCGGGGAACGGGGGCGAGATAGGGGCTGTCGGTCTCCAGCAGGATGCGCTCCAGGGGCGCCGCGGCGAAGATGTCGCGCAGCTCCTGCGATTTGGGGAAGGTGGCGATGCCCGACATCGACAGGTAAAAGCCCAGGTCCAGCGCCGCCCGCGCCAGTTCCGCGCCGGAGGAGAAACAGTGCATCACGCAGGAATAGGGCTTGCGGCGATGGCCCTCGGTCAGGATCGCCGCCATGTCGCCGTCCGCCGCGCGGGCATGGATGATGAGCGGCAGGCCGGTCTCCTGCGCCGCCTCGATATGGACGCGCAGCGAGGTCTTCTGCACCTCGGCGCTGTCGGCGGTGTAGTGGTAATCCAGCCCCGTCTCGCCGATGCCGACGAATTTCGGATGCCGCGCCAGCGCCACCAGGTGCTCCACCGTCGCCAGCGGCTCCTCGGCCGCGCTCATCGGATGGGTGCCGGCGGCGTAGAACACGCCCTCGAACGCCTCGGCGATGGCGCGCACCTTCGGCTCGTTCCTCAGCCGCGTGCAGATCGTCACCATGCGGCGCACCCCGGCGGCGCGGGCGCTTTCGACGATGCGCGGCAATTCGCCCTCGAAATCCGGGAAATCCAGATGGCAGTGGCTGTCCACGATGTCAGCCGGGGGAATGTCGGGCAGGGTCATGCGTCACCGGGCGGCGAGCGTGGCCGCTGTCTGTTCGATCTGGAGCAACATATCCATGAGAAGTGCTGCAGGGTCAAGGTTGACCGCCTTGCCGCGCCGCGCCCGCGCCGACAGGCTCTGCGCGAGATCGGCCCAGTGCCGCGCGGCCCAAGGGTCGGGAGACAGGCGTTGCAGCAGCGCCGCCTCGCCGCGCCCGGCCTCGGGCGGCAGGGCCCCGGTGGTGCCGGCGCGGGCGAGGCGGGCGAGCAGCAGGTCGATCAGCGTCACCGCCAGATCGAAGCGCGGCTCGTTGCCCTTGCCCGAGCCGCTTTCCGACAGCGCCAGCATCTTCGCCCGGTCCATGCGCGGCAGGCCGGACAGCAGCGCGAGAAGCCCCTCGTAAAGCGCCATCCCGTCGAGATTGGCGATGCGGATCGCCTCGCCGACCGAGCCGCCGGCGAGTTCGGCCATCGCCTGCGGGTCCTCGACCAGCGTGCCCGCCTGTTCCAGCGCCTGCGCCATCTCGGCGGCGGCCAGTGGCACCAGCCGCAATTCCCGGCAGCGCGAGCGGATGGTGGGCAGCAGCCGCGACGGCTGGTGCGAGATCAGCAGGAACACCACCCCGGCCGGCGGCTCTTCCAGCAGTTTCAACAGCGCATTGGCCGCCTGCACGTTCATCTCGTCGGCGGAATCGACGATGGCGACCCGCCGCCCGCCATCGGCGGCGGAGAGCGCGAAGTAATCCTTCAGCTTGCGCACCTCGCCCACCAGGATCTCCTGCGCGGGCATCGTCTCGGCATTGTTCAGCCCGCGCCGCAGCAGGTAGAGCCGGGGCTCCGACAGCGCGGCCAGCCGGCGGGCGACCGGATGGTCGTCGGGAATGTCCAGCGTCTCGGGCGGCGGGGGCGCGAACATGCCGCCGTCATCGTCTGGCGTGGCCAGCAGGAAGCGCGCCAGCCGCCAGGCCAGCGTGGCCTTGCCCACCCCGCGCGGCCCGGTGACGAGCCAGCCGTGATGCAGCCGCCCGGCCCGGAAGCTCGACAGGAAGCCGTCCTGCGCCGCCCGATGCCCGATCAGCCGCGCCGCCTCGCGCGGGTGGGGGGCGCCCTCCACGCGGTCGGGTTCGGGGAAATCGCCGAGAAAGACCGAGGGCATGTCAGATCCCCAGATGGGCGCGGGCGGCGGCCAGCACGTCGCGCGCCACCGCCTGCGGGTCGCGCGCGCCGTCGATCACCCGGAACCGCGCCGGATGGGCGGCGGCGAGAGAAAGGAAGCCGTCGCGCATCCGGCGCTGCATCTCCAGCCCCATCTCCTCGAACCGCTGCTCGGCGCCCCGGCGGGCGACGGCGCGCGCGAGGCCGAGTTCAGGGTCGATGTCGATCAGCAGCGTCAGATCCGGCTCCACCCCGATCATCAGCGCGTGCAGCGCGTCCACCGTGGCGGCCAGATCGCCGCGCGAGATGCCCTGATACATGCGCGAGCTGTCGGCGAAGCGGTCGGTGATCACCACATCGCCGCGCGCCAGCGCCGGGCGGATGGTCTTTTCCAGATGGTCGCGCCGGGCGGCGGTGAAGAGCAGCAGTTCCGTCTCGGCCGACCAGCGGTCGGGATCGCCCTCCAGCACCAGCCGGCGGATCTCCTCGGCGCCGGGGCTGCCGCCGGGCTCGCGCGTCAGCGCCACCTCATGCCCGAACCCGCGCAGCGCCTCGGCCAGCAGGCGCGCCTGCGTGCTCTTGCCCGAGCCGTCGATGCCCTCGAAGCTGAGGAAGCGGCCCGCCATCAGCTCGCGGGCGCCTCGGAGGACAGCACGCGGCGGAACAGATCCTGCGCGGCGATGGTCAGCTTGCGGGCGAAACCGGCCTTCGGCACCGCGCTTTCGGCGACCAGCGGCACCCGCGCCTCGGGAATGCCGGGGATATGCACCACCAGTTCGGCCACCTGCGCGCCCTGCGCCACCGGCGCCGCGACCGGGCCGCGATAGACCACCTCCGCCGTCATCTTCTCATGCGCCCCCGCCGGGATCAGCCGCGAGACATCCTCGGCCGGCACCAGCCCGACCCGATCCGCCTCGCCGTCCCAGATCTCGGCCTCGGCGACGCGGGTGCCGGCCTTGGCCACCGTCTTCATGGCGAATTCGCGGAAGGCCCAGTTGGCGATACGCTCGCTCTCCTCGGCGCGGGCGCGGTCCGAGGGCAGGCCCGCGATGACGAAGACGATGCGCCGCCCGCCATCCTGCACCGCCGAGCCGACGAGGCCGTAGCCCGCCTCCTCGGTATGGCCGGTCTTCAGCCCGTCGGCCTTCCAGTCGCCGCCCTGGATGCGCAGCAGCGGGTTGCGGTTCTGGCTGTTGGCCGGAACCCGGCCCTTGTAGCTGTATTCGGTCAGCGCGAAATAGGGGTAGTATTCGGGGAATTCGGTGATGAGCCGCACGGCCAGCAGGCCGAGGTCATGCGCGCTCATCCGGTGGTCGGGCGCGGGCCAGCCCGAGGCGTTGATGAAGGTCGAATCCGCCATCCCCAGCTCGCGCGCGCGCTCGGTCATGCGGCGGGCGAAGGCGTCCTCGCTGCCGCCCATCCCCTCGGCCACCACCACGCAGGCGTCGTTGCCCGAATTGATGATGATGCCATGGATCAGGTCTTCCACCGACGGGCGGTCGTCCGGCTTCACGAACATCTTGGAGCCGCCCATCTTCCACGCCTTTTCCGACACCGCGAAAGTGGTGTCCTTGGCGTAGCGGCCGTCCTGCAACGCCTCGAACAGCATGTTCAGCGTCATCAGCTTCGACATCGAGGCGGGCGGGATCGGGGTGCCGGCGTTCTTGTCCAGCAGCACGGTCTGGGTGTTCACGTCATAGACCCAGGCGGCGGTGGCCTGGGTCTCGAACGCCTGCGCGGGGGCGCCCAGCAGCAGGAAGGCGAAAACGAGGCGGAGGCGCTTGGTCATGGCTCGGATCCGTTCTGGGGGGAGGCGGGGCCGCGCGGCCCCGCTTCCGGTCATTTCGATACGGGATAGGCGTCGGTGAAGCCCAGCGACTTCACTTTTGCGAGAAGGGCGGCCTTGTCGCCGCCCGAGGCGGTGACCGACCAATGCGCCTTGCCCTGGGTCTGGCCGGGCCGGATTTTCGCCGCGACCCCCGCCTTGCCCAACGCATCGGCGGCGCGCCTGGCATTGGCCTCGACCGAGAAGATGCCGATCTGCACCACATGCGCGCCGCCCGCCGCGGCGGGTTTC
>JBDHSR010000087.1:0-10554 GCA_039808305.1 Gemmobacter sp.
ACAGCCGGAGGCGGCGGGCCGCGCGACGGAGGATGACGGCATGGCTGTGACGGGATGTCCGGCCGGGGAGGGGGGGGTGACGACAACCAGCCGCCCGACATGGCGTGCCCTGCCTCCGGCTGTCCGGTTCGATGCGACCGGCCGTGAGGCGCTTTCATAGCGGCCGGACGAGCGGCGGGCGGCGCCGGCATGACGGCCCGTTCGGGCAAGGGGCCGGTCCCCGGCGGAGATGGCCGTCCCTGTCGGCGCGGGCCGGCGGCCCGCCGGCCTCCCCGATGGAACACCATCGTTCAGTTTCCCGCCGGCGTGGAACTCCGCCGATGATCGGGCTGCCGCCGCCTCGGCCCGGAGTCGCTTTCTGGCCGATCCGTGCTACCATCGCCGCACGCGCCCCGGAGGAGGGGCGCTTTGGGAGGATGAGATGGCCACGCACTATTCCGGCGGTTGCGACCATGTGCATGTCACCGCGACGGCCGAGCCGATCGACAACCACGAATGCCACTGCAATGTCTGCAAGTCCGTCACCGGGCAGCAGGTCACCCATGTGGCGTTCTTCAACCATGGCGACCTTCAGGTCGATCACCCCGAAAAGCTGAAGCGCCAGCCGTTCAACGCCGCGAACCCGGACGGCCCGCTCGAACTCTGCACCTGCGCCGATTGCGGCGCGGCGATCATGCTGGACGACAGGCAGCACCGCATCCGCGTCGCGGTGCCGAATGTCATGGGCTATGACGATGCCGCCTTCCCGGCGGCGAGCTATCACGCCTTCTGGGACGAGACCAAGGGCTACCCCGCGCCCTCGGACGGGCGGCCGGTCTATGCCGGGCTGCGGCCAGATTTCGTCTGGCCGGTCCCGGCCTGAGGGCGACCTGCCGGCGCCCGGAATGCCGGGGGCCGGCGGGCGCCGCTCCGTGAGGCGCGGGGTGTTCGGCCGCAGTCGGGGCGATCAGACAAGCGACGATCCGGCCCGGCGGAGCGCGGCGGGGTCCGGCGCCGCCGGGTAACCTCCGCGAGACCGGCGAACCGGCCGGCGTTGCGCCGGCCCCGCTCTCCGTGGATGCCCCGGCAGGGCCGGCCTTGCCGGGCGCGGTGCCGGATTCAGGCCGCCGGCTGTTTCAGATGCGCATAGCTGGCCGCGAAGCGGCCGAACTTGTGCGCGCCGCAGGTGACGGGCTGGTAGCGTTGCGGGTTGGCCTCGCTCACGCAGGAGGGCAGCGGCGCGATCACCGCGTCGTAATCGGCGTCGATGAAGAAGGGGATCGAATAGCGCTCGCGCCCCGAGGTGTTGATGACCCGGTGCATGTTCGCCAGATAGACATCGTTGGTCAGCTTCTGGATCAGGTCGCCGATATTGATGACGAAATGGCCCGGGATCGGCGTGCCCTCCACCCAGTCGCCGTCGCGGTTCATCACCTGCAACCCGCCCACGTCGTCCTGCGCGAGGATCGTCAGGTTGCCATAGTCGGTATGGGCGCCGATGCCGATGATGTCCTCGCCGACATGGCCGGTCTGCGGCGGGTAATGCAGCAGCCGCTGGATGCTGATCGGGTCCGTCATCAGCGCCTCGAAATGCGTCTCGGGCAGGTCGAGGCTGAGGGCGATGCCCTTCAGCAACTGCTTCGACAGCGCGACCATCTTCTGATGGTAGCCATAGACCAGACGCTGGAAGTCGGGAAAGCCTTCCGGCCACTGGTTCGGGCCGAAGAACGGGCCTTCCAGCGTGGCGCGCTCGGGCCCGATGTCGAAGCATTCCTTCAGGTCGCGGGTCTTGCCGGGATCGGTGTTCTCGCCGAAGGGCTCGATATAGCCGCGCAGCGCCACGTCCGAGCGGCTGACATGCAGGGCCATCTTCCGCTCCATCGGCAGGTCGAAGAAGCGGCGGGTCACGTCGAACACCTCATCGACGAAGCCCTGGGCGATGCCGTGGTTCTTCACATACATGAAGCCCGCGTTCGACAGCGCCCAGCGGATCCGCTTCGCCACGGCCTGCTTGTCGCTGCCGTCCAGCAGCGGGGCCACATCGACCACGGGAATGCGGTCGAAGCTCTCGCGCCGCGCGCGCAGCCTGTCGTCCAGACGGGTGATCAGATCCTGGCTCATGGGATTTTCCTTCCTGTTCATGTTTGGATGCCGGGCGCAGCCGGGGACGGCCCGCGCCGCGGGGGGGCGGGCGCGCGGGTCCGGCGCGCCAGGCGATGGGGTGGGGTGCGATGGGGACGGGGGTCAGTACCACATGTCGGGCATCTCGCCCTTGCGGCGGGCGATGAAATCCAGCAGCGCCTCGTCGACGCCCGGGTCGATGGGCGGGGCCTCGTATTCGCGCAGCAGCTTCTTCCAGCGCGCATTGGCGCGTTGCGCGTAATCCACGCCGCCCTGCTCGTCCCAGGTCTCCCAGGGCTGGTTGTCGTCCAGCGCCGAATCCCAATAGGCGGTCTCGTAATGCCGCAGGGTGTGCTGGGTGCTGAACAGGTGCTGGCCGGGGCCGAGTTCCGCCAGCGCCTCGAAGGCCAGCGCGTCCTCGTCCACCGCCATGCCGTCCAGATAGGAATGCAGCGCGCCGCACATGTCGGTGTCCATCACCAGCTTCTCGTAGGACATCGACAAGAGACCGTCGAGGAAGCCGGCCGAGTGCAGGACATAGTTGGCCCCGCCCTGCACCGCCGACATCATCGACATCATGCTTTGCTGCATCGCCTGCCCGTCGGGCAGTTTCGAGGTGCTGAAATTGCCGGCGCAGCGCAGCGGCATGTTCAGGCGGCGGGCCAGCTGGCCCATCACCAGCGAGCCGATGGCGGGCTCGGGCGTGCCGAAGGTGGGGCTGCCCGAGCGCAGCGACATCGACGAGAAGAAGCTGGCGAGGATGGTGGGCGCGCCGGGGCGCACCAGCTGCGCCAGCGCGCAGGAGGCCATGCTCTCGGCCAGGCCCTGCGCCACCATCCCCGCGATGGTCAGCGGCGCCACCGCGCCGCCCAGCAGGAAGGGCAGATGGATCGAGCCCTGGTTGGCGGCGGCGTAGGTGCGGATGCCCGCCGTCGTCACCCCGTCCAGCACCAGCGGCGAGGTGGTGTTGAAGTTGCCCATCACCACGCAGTTCCGGTCGACGAAATCGGCGCCGAACAGGATGCGCGCCATCTCGACCGAATCCGCCGCGCGTTCGGCGGCGGTGATCGAGCCGAGGAAGGCCCGGTCGGAATAGCGGATATGGGAATACACCATGTCCAGGTGCCGCTTGTTCACCGGCACGTCGGTCGGCTCGCAGACGGTGCCGCCGGAATGGTGCAGCCAGGGCGAGGATTGCGACAGTTTCACGAAGTTGCGGAAATCCTCGATCGTGCCGTAGCGGCGGCCCTGGTCGAGATCCATCACGAAGGGGCTGCCATAGGAGGGGGCGAAGACCACGTTCTTCCCGCCGATCCGCACGCTGTTCGCGGGGTTGCGGGCGTGCTGGGTGAACTCCGCCGGCGCCGTTCTCAGGATTTCCCGCAGCATTCCCGGCTCGAATTTCAGCCGCCAGACGCCTTCGCCGAGTTCCGCCACCTGCGCGCCGGCGTCGCGGTAGAGCCGCATCGCCTCGGCATCCTCGCGCAGTTCGATGCCGATCTCGGCGAGGATGCGGTCGGCGGTCGCCTCGATCTTCGACAGGCTCTCGTCGGAGAGGATGTCGTAGGTGGGAATGCCGCGCACGATATAGGGCCGGTGCACCACATTGCCCTGCGCCCGCGCCTCGCGCCGCTGGTTGCGGCCGCCGCGCTGGCGTTTCACGTCCTGGCTGATGTCTCCGTCCGGCATTCTGGCATCCCTCATAAGCTGGCATGGATGGTAGGGCCGGAGCGGTTTGCTGTAACGCTGGAAAATTCTCATCAGGTTGATAAGGTAGATTTATGGAAACCCTGCGCCAGCTCCTGCCCTCGCTCAACGGTCTCGTGGTGTTCGAGGCCGCCGGTCGGCTGGCCAGTTTCAGCGCCGCCGCGCGCGAGCTGCGCATGACGCAGGCGGCGGTCTCCTACGCCGTCGCCCGGCTGGAGGAGCAGCTGGGCGCCGCGCTCTTCCTGCGCGAATACCGCCGGGTCCGGCTGACCGAGGCGGGCCAGCGCTTCCATGCCGATGTGTCGATCGGGCTGTCGCATATCCAGCGCTCGGCGCAGGGGCTGCGGGCGGTCGCCACCGGCGGCCATGTGACGCTGGCCTGCTCCACCGCCTTCGCCGCGTTCTGGATGGTGCCGCGGATGGAGAGGTTCCGCGCCGACCTGCCGGAGGTGGATCTGCGCATCCAGACCTCGGACCGCGATCTGGACCTCCTGGGCGAGGGCATCCCGCTGGGCATCCGCGGCGGACGCCCGCAGGACTGGCCGGACTACGATGCCGAGGTGCTGGCGCCCGAGGAGATCTATCCGGTCTGCGCCCAGTCCTACCTGATGCGCCACCCGCGCCCGATGGCGGCGGAGGATCTGCTGGCCCACAGCCTGATCCATCTGGAAGAGCCGTTCCGGCAGGCCACGACCTGGGCCGACTGGTTCGCCGCCCGGGGGATCGCGGCGCGGCGGGTGCCGAGGGGATTGCAGATCAACGACTATGTGCTGGTGGTGCAATCGGTGATCGAGGGGCAGGGCGTGGCGCTCGGCTGGCACCACCTGACCGAGGGGCTGGTGGCCAAGGGGGTGCTGGTGCGGCTGACCGGGCATATGCTGGCCACCGGCAAGGATTTCCACGTCATCTGGCCGAAACAGGCCTCCTTGCCGCGCGCCGCGGCGCAGGTGCGCGACTGGCTGCTGGAACAGCGGCGGATCGGGGACCCGCCGCCGGGCGAGACGCTGCGCTGAGGAGGTCGGGCGCCCCCTGCGGGGGCCCCGGATCAAGGTCGGAGATCGCCCGCCCCTCATTCGGCGGCCTTGCGGGCCTCGGCCAGCCAGCCGTCGTATTCGGCCCGATCCGCTTCGACACCGCGCCGGGGGTCACGTTCAACTCCGTCGCCCGCGTCACATTCAACGGCCGCGCCGCCGCTTCGAAAGCCGTCAGCGCGTTGAGGGAGGGACGTCATGGCGACGAAGCTGATAGCGATCGGGCCGCACCTGTTGCCGGAGGAGGGGCGCCATTCCGGCCTCGGCCCGGATCGGGCCGGCCCGAGGCTGCGCCGTCCGGGTGCGAGGCGCACGCATCCACCCGCGACCGGCCCCGCGATCACGTCCGTCCGCGCCCGGCCGCATATTTTCCGATCCGCGCCGATCCCGGCCGCCGCGCCCGATCTCCGGGCTGGCGTGGCGCCTTGGGAAACCAGCGGATCGCCGGCATGGGCGGCCCTCTCACTCCCCGCCGGGGGAGTGCCGGGAATAGCTCTCATGGTGCCGCCGCTCCATCCGCAGATGGAACAGCGAGCTTCGGGCCGGGGGCGGGGCGGCGGGCCGGGCGCGCGGGAAGGCCCGGCGCAGCTTCCGCCAGAGATGCCGGCACAGCCTTGCCGCGGGCCGCTCAGCCGCGCTGGTTCCAGAGCTGTCCATAGGCCCCCATATGCCGCTTCAGCAGGTCGCCATGGCGTTCGTACCAGCCGATCACCGATCCGAACTCGCGCACCCGCGCCTTGCCGCCGCTGATCTCCACCACCGGCCAGTTGCCGACCAGCGCGTTGGAGATGCCGAAGAAATCCTCGCCCCACCAGCGCGCCTCGCCGAAGACATGCGCCGCCGCGCCGCCCTGCTTCAGCGCCGCCAGCACCGCGCCCGGGGCGAAGGACCCCGCCTGTTCCGCCGCCGCTTTCCACAGGTCGAGCGTCGCGGCATATTGCCAGCTCACCGAACTCCATTCGCCGGGATGGCGCCGCTCGAACTCCGCGTGGAAGCGGTTCGGGTCGTGGAACCGGACCTGCGCGCCATTCAGCGCCGGATCGTCGAAATCCGGGAACTGGAAGATCGTGCCCTCCATGAATTCGGCCGAGGTCCGCGCGATGATGCGGTCGTAGTAATCCAGCGTGCAGGACAGGATCTGGCCGGTGAAGCCCTGCCGGAACAACTGCTCGCAGATCGGCAGCACATAGGCCGGATAGCAGGTGTCGAGGCAGACGATCTGCGGCGCGCCGCTCAGGATCCGGCGCACGAGGGGCGTGAAGTCGCGGGTCGCCGGATCGAAGAGCAGCGGCTCCCCGGTCAGGGCGATGCCGGCGGCCTCGAAGGCGGCGCGATAGGTGGCGATGGAGGGCAGGCCGAACACGTCGTCCTGCGCGCAGATCGCCGCCGTCCTCAGCCATGGCCGGTTGCGCGCCAGCCAGTCCACGCCGGTGACGTTGTAGATCGGATGGATCTCGGCCGGGGCGATCAGCGTCGTGGTGTCGGGGCCGAGATCCGAGGGCAGCAGCGTGGAGCAGAGCATCCCGGTCTCGCGCACCACCGGCTCCGCCCCCGGCCAGGTGTCGCCGCCGAGCATCATCAGGAAGCTGACGCCCCGGTCGCGGATCAGCTTCGCGGCGCCGATCCGGGCGCGGGCCGGATCGTATTCGTCGTCGAAGGCGACGATCTCGATCCGGTGGGCCCGGCCCGCGATGCGGACGCCGCCCGCCGCGTTGATCCATTCGGCCCGCAGCCGGCTGCCGTCGAGACCGGGCCGCCCCCAGGAGGCGACGGGGCCGCTGAGCGGGCCCAGAAAGCCGATCCGTATCGTGTCCTCCGCCGCCCGCAGGCGGCGCGGGATCAGCCCCAGGCCGAGGGCGAGCGTGCTGCGCAATATGTTGCGGCGGCTGACGCCGCCGGGTCTGGGGCTGGCTCGCATCACTGTCCCGCGGCGGATGCCGGCCGGGGCGCGGGCCCGGCCGGGCTGTCGGACCATCAGGTCGCCCGGGACGCGGGGTGTCAAGTCATTTCACCGGCGGGAAACACGCGGCGCGGCTCACGGCGGCTCCGCCGAGAAGACCGGCGCGAAATCGGCGGGGGCCAGCGTGGCGGCGGCATCGTAGCTGCCGATATTGTCGCGGGTGACGGTGACGATCGGCGGCCCGGCATGGCGCAGCTCCAGCCGGCCCTCGATCGCCCGCACGGCCATCTCGACGGCGAGCCGCCCCTGCTGCACCGGGAAATCCGAGGGCGCGGCCAGGATGCGCCCGCGCAGGATGCCGCGATGCACCGCATGGGTCATGTAGTCCGAGACGATGCCGATCTCCTCGCGCCCGCGCGCCCGCAGGATCGAGACCGCCGCCTCGGCCATCGGCCCGCTGCCGACGAGATAGTCGAGATCGGCCTGCTCCTCCAGGACCTCCTCGATCAGCAGCACCTGCTCCTCGCGGCCGGTATCGCCATGCTTCACCGCGACGATCCGGGCCGAACTGCGTTCCAGCGCGGCGCGGAAGCCCTCCTCGACGAAGCGGACCCAGCCCGCGCCCTCCGGGCCGGGGAACCAGGCGACATTGACCGGCGGGCTGCCCGCCGGATGGCGCGCGGCCAGGATCGCGCCGGCGGCGCGCCCCATTTCGCGCCAGGGCACGCTGGACTTGGCGCTGATGCCCTGGGGCGCGATGTCGTTCACCGCGGCGACGACCGGGATCCGCGCGGCGATGCGGGTCAGCGCGGGCGTCATCCCCTCATAGGAGACCGTGCCGACGATCAGCGCGTCGGCCCCGCTGGCGGCGCAGGCCTCGGCCTGCTCGATCTGGCGGGCGAGATTGGGATAGCCCCCCGCCTCGAACAGCGTGAAGCCGACGCCGAGCCGCCGGGCCTCCTCCGTCATGCCGTGATTGACGCTGAGCCAGTAGGCGTCCTTCAGATGCGGATAGAGGATGCAGAGATGCCAGGGCCCGGCGGCATGGGCCAGCGGCCGATAGGCCACCGCCTCGGTCGGGCTGGAATCGTCCATCGGCACCAGATGGGCGCGCAGATCCCACAGCTCCGCCCGCGCCGGGCCGGCGAGGGCCGTCAGCAGGCCGAGGACGAGAACTGTGGCTGGCGCGCGCATTTTCCGGGTGGCCTCGCGGCGGTTCCATGTCAGTTTCGGCACAAAGCGGCCGGAAGGGAAAGGGGGCGGGCGGAAAATATGCGGCGCGGAACCGGGCTGGGCGCGAAACTCCTGCTGGCCTTTCTGGTCATCACCGGCCTGCCGGCGGCGGCGGCGCTGGTCGGCTGGCTGGAACTCGGCGGCACCGCCCGCATCCAGGAGGCGGCCAGCCGCGACACCATTCCGGCGCTGGCCGAGGTGCGCGGCTTCGCCGAGGCCAGCGCCCGGATCGTCGCCGTCGCGCCGGAACTCGCCGCCGTGCAGACCGAGGACGAGCGGCGCGAGCGCACCTCCTGGCTCTTCGCGCAGGGCGAGCTGCTGAACCGCCGGCTCGCCCCCTATCGCAACAGCGATCCCGAGGCGATCGCGGGGCTGGAGGCGGCGGTGCGCGACCTGCGCGGCGCCATCGGCGTGCTGGATCTGGTGGTCCAGCGCCGCATCCTCGCCCGCGAAAGCCAGCGGCGGCGGCTGGGCGAGGCGATGGAGGCGGCGGCGGAACTCGGCGGCATCGCCGACACGCTGGTCGCCAATGCCGAGGCGGCGGCCTCGGCGGTGCTGTCCAGCCTCTACGAGATCGGCCCGGACCGCGAGGCGAGCCGCCTCGCCGCCCTCGACAAGCTGATCGAGGTCGACCTGTTCCAGCTCAGCCTGATGTTCGAGCTGCGGGCGCAGGCCTCGGAGCTCGGGCTGTTGCTGAACCGGCTGGCGACGCTGCCGGATCGCCCCTCGGGCGCCGGGGCGGAACTGGCGGCGCTGCGCGCGGGGATGGAGCGCCGCCTGTCGGTGGTCGCGCGCCGGATCCAGACCATCCCCGATCCGGTCCGGGCCGACCGGGCGATGACCCTGCTGACCACGATCCGCGCCGGCGCGGCGCGCACCCCCGGCGCCCGGGCGCCCGGCGCGCCCGATCTGCTGGACGCGACGCAGACCATCCTCGGGCTGGAGGACCGGATCGCGGCGGCGCGCGCCAGCGTGATCGCGGCGGCCAGCCGCATCGACGCGGGGGCGGGCGTGCTCGCCACCTCGGTGCAGGAGCGCGCGCTGGATGCCGGGGCGGGGGTGCTGTCGGCGATGCGGCTGACCCGCAGCCTCCAGGCCTGGGGCGCCGCGACCGCGCTTCTCGTGTCGCTGGCGGTGCTGTGGTTCTATGTGCGCGGCAACGTCACCCGGCGGCTCGACCGGCTGTCCGTCTCGATGGCCCGGCTCGCCGAGGGGCGGATCGAGGACGGGATCGAGCCGCGCGGCCGGGACGAGATCGCGGCCATGGAGCGCGCGGTGGAGATCTTCCGCCGCCAGGCGCTGCACAACCGCGACCTGGAGGCCGAGCGGACCCGCCACCTGGAGGAATTGCACCGGCACCGCAACGAATTGCGCGAACTGGTCGACGAGCGGACCGAGGCGCTGCGCGAGGAGGTCGCCCGTCACGCCGTGGCGCGCGGCAAGGCCGAGGCGGCCGACCGGGCGAAATCCGAATTCCTCGCCATGATGAGCCACGAGATCCGCACGCCGATGAACGGGATGCAGGGCATGATCCGCAGCCTGCCCCGCGACGGTCTCAGCCCGCGCCAGCGCGAGCAGGTGAGCGCGCTGGAGCAATCGGGCGACCGGCTGATGGTCATCCTCGGCGACATCCTCGATTTCATCCGGGCCGAGCATGGGGCGGAGCCGCCGCGGGCCGAGCCCTTCTCGCTGTCCGCCCTGCTGGAGGATGTGCGCTGGCTGCTGGCGCCGGCGGCGGCCGAGAAGGGGCTGGGCTTCCGCGTCTCCCGGCCGGACGACCTGCCCGACCATGTGGTCGGGGATCGCGGGCGGCTGCGGCAGATCCTCGTCAACCTGCTGTCCAACGCGATCCGCTATACCGACCGGGGCGGGACGGCGCTGGATCTGTCCTGGCGGCCGGAGGGCGAGGGGGTCGCCCTGGCCTTCCGGGTGAGCGATACCGGGCGCGGCATCTCGCCCGAGGCGCAGGAGCGGGTGTTCGAGCCCTTCGAGCAGGAGAACGGCCGGGCCCACCGGCAATTCGGCGGCACCGGCCTCGGCCTTGCGATCTGCCGCCGGTTCGCGGCGGAGATGGGGGGCGGGCTGTCGCTGGAAAGCGCCCCGGGCGAGGGATCGGTCTTCACCTTCCGGCTGCGGTTGCCGCGCGCCGACGCACCGCCGCCGGTGCCCGCCCCGGCGCTTCCCGGCCTGCCGCCGCTCTCGCTGCTGGTGGTCGAGGACCATCCGGTCAACCGCATGGTGATCGAGGCCATGCTCGAACCGCTGGGGCATCGGGCGGAGATCGTGGAAAGCGGCGAGGCGGCGGTCGCGGCGGCGGCGGCCCGGCGGTTCGACGCGGTGCTGATGGATGTGGACCTGCCCGGCATCTCCGGCGTCGAGGCGACGCGGCGCATCCGGGCGCTGCCCGATCCGGCGCGCGCCGCCGTGCCGGTGATCGGCGTCTCGGCCCATGTCGGCGGCGCGGAGGCGGGGGCGAGCCTTGCCGCCGGCATGTCGCTGATGCTGGCCAAGCCGCTGTCGCCGGAACGCCTCGGCGCGGCGCTGGCCGCGGTGATCCGGGGCGCGGCCCCGCCGCCGGCCGGG
>JBDHSR010000088.1:0-10544 GCA_039808305.1 Gemmobacter sp.
CTGATGGAACCCGATACCGACCATTTCGAGCCGCTGCTGCTCAACGCGATGCAGCTTGTCCCGGCGCTCGGCAAGGTGGGCGTGAAGGCGTGGTTCAACGGCATCGAGGCCTTCACCGAGGACGGCATGTTCATCCTGGGCGAGGCGCCGGAGGTGCGGAACTTCTTCGTCGGCGCGGGCTTCAACGCCTTCGGCATCGCCTCGGGCGGCGGCGCGGGCCGGGCGCTGGCGGAATGGATCGTGGACGGCGAGCCCGCCTTCGATCTGTGGAGCGCCGACATCCGCCGCTTCGGCGCGCATCACCGCTCGCGCCGCACCGTCATGGCGCGCTCGCTCGAAGGGCAGGCCGGGCATTACGCGATGGGCTGGCCGCATCACGAAAGCACCGCCGTCCGCCCGCTGCGCCGCAGCCCGCTTTACGGCACGCTGAAGGATCAGGGCGCGGTGTTCGGCGCCAAGCTCGGCTGGGAACGCCCGAACTGGTTCGCCCCCATGGGCGTGAAACCCGAGGACATCCCGAGCTTCGATCACCCCAACTGGGTGCCGCATGTCGCCGCCGAACACCGCGCGGTGCGCGAAAGCGCCGGCATCTTCGACCAAAGCTCCTTCGCCAAGTTCCTGATCGAAGGCCCCGATGCCGAGGCGGAGCTGCAACGGCTCTGCGCCAACACCATGGCGCGCAAGCCGGGATCGGTGATCTATACCCAGATGCTGAACAAGCGCGGCGGGATCGAGGCGGACGTGACCTTCTGCCGCCTCGGGCCGGACCGCTATTACATGGTCACCGGCACCGGCTACGGCACCCATGACGCGAGCCATCTGCGCCGCAACCTCCGCCCCGGCGCGCGGGTCGCGGTGCAGGAAGTCACCTCGGGCTATTCCACGCTGTCGGTCATGGGGCCGAAGGCGCGCGAGATCCTGCAGCCGCTGGCCGAGGCGGATCTGTCGAACGCCGCCTTCCCCTTCGCCACCTGCCAGGAGATCTTCGTCGCCGGCGCGCCGGTGATCGCAGTGCGGGTCACCTTCGTCGGCGAACTCGGCTGGGAACTGCATGTGCCGAGCGAATACGCCCTGACGCTCTACGAGGCGATCCGGCGGCAGGGCGCCGGGCTCGGCCTCGCCAATGCCGGTTACCGCGCCATCGACTCGCTGCGGCTGGAGAAGGCCTATCGCATCTGGTCGGCCGATATCGGCCCCGACTTCACCCCCTACGAGGCCGGGCTCGGCTTCGCGGTGCGGCTGGAGAAGGGCAGCGACTTCATCGGCCGCGACGCGCTGCTGGCCGCCGGCAACCGGCCGCTCACCCGGCGTCTGGTGACGCTGAGCGCCGATCCCTCGGTGGTGCTTCTGGGCCGCGAGACGATCTATCGCGACGGCAAGCGCATCGGCTGGCTGTCCTCCGGCGGGCTCGGCCATACGGTCGGGCGGGCGATCGGGCTGGGCTATCTGCGCTCGGACGAGGGGCTGGACGACGACGCGGCGCTGCTGGCCGGAACCTACGAGCTGGAGGTCCGCACCCGCCGCGTTCCGGCGGTCCTGCACCTCGCGCCGCTTTACGATCCGAAAGGCGAACGCGTCCGGGCCTGAGGCCCGAGGCGAAAGGGTCCGGGCCGACAGCCCGGACCACCCCATAACCAGAACCGAAAAACAGGGAGTTGCGAAGATGAGGAAAGGACTGAACACGCTGTCGGTGACGCTGATGGCCGCCCTTCTGGCCGGAACCACCGCCGCCCGCGCAGCGGATTCCGGCGATCCGATCAAGATGATCCTGAACGACTGGACCGGGCAGTTGATCTCGGCGCAGATCATGGGCGAGGCGCTGAAGCGCGAGGGGCTCTCGGTCGAATATGTGCAGGCCGACGCCATGGCCGAATTCGTCGGGCTGAAAAGCGGCGACCTGCATGTCGCGATGGAGGTCTGGGCCACCACCCAGAAGGACCTGTTCGACGAGGCCGTGGCCTCCGGCGCGGTCGAGGACATGGGCGAGAGCGGGATGCAGGCCAAGGAGGAATGGTGGTATCCGCTTTACATGAAGGAGAAATGCCCCGGCCTGCCGGACTGGACCGCGCTTCAGGAACCGGCCTGCGTCGAGGCGTTCTCCACCCCGGAAACCGCGCCGAAGGGCCGTTACCTGGGCGCGCCGGTCACCTGGGGCGGCTATGACGAGGAGCGGGTCGAGGCGCTGGGGCTGGATTTCGAGGTGATCCATGCCGGCACCGACGCGGCGCTCTTCGCCGAACTGGAATCGGCCTATCAGCGCAAGGCGCCGATCATCCTCTGGGTCTATTCGCCGCATTGGGTGCCGGCGGTCTATGAAGGGGAATATGTCGATTTCCCGCCCTTCACCCCGGACTGCTACGCCGAGGAACGCTATGACTGCGGCAAGCCCACCGGGCCGATCTCGAAAGCCGCCTGGAAGGGCCTGGCCGAGAAATGGCCGACCGCGCACAAGGCGATCCGCAACTTCAGCCTGTCGTCGGAGGAAAGCAACGAGCTGATCCGCCGCGTCGATGTCGAGAAGGAGCCGCTGGAAAAGGTGGTGGCCGAATGGCTCGATACCAACGAGGCCCGTTGGAAAGCCTGGTTCCAGTGACCGATACGCGGCCCGGATCACCGGGCCGCCCCCGCCTCGATGCGAGCCCCCTCATGACGATGACCCCCGCCCCCGCGCCGCGCAAGGTGAAGCTGTCCTGCCGCGAGATCTGGAAGCTTTACGGCCCGAACGGCGAGCGCCCCGCCCGCAGCCCCGAGGAGTTGCGCGCCCGTGCCGGAAGCGGGCGGTATTTCGCGGCGCTGTCCGATGTCGGCCTCGACATCGGCGAGGGCGAGATCTTCGTGGTGATGGGGCTTTCCGGCTCCGGCAAATCCACCCTGCTGCGCTGCCTCGCGCAACTCGTCGTGCCGACCTATGGCACGGTGGAGCTCGACGGCCGCTCGCTGACCCGGATGAGCCCGGCCGAGCTGCGCGAGGTGCGCCGGCACGACATGGGCATGGTGTTCCAGCATTTCGGCCTGCTGCCGCATCTGACGGTGGCGGGAAACATCGCGCTGCCGCTGCAAATCCGCGGCGACAGCGCCCAGAGCCAGAGGCAGGCCGTCGGCACCGCGTTGGAGCTGACCGGCCTCGGCCCGATGGCCGACCGTCTGCCCGCTCAGCTCTCCGGCGGGCAGCAGCAGCGCGTGGGCCTGGCCCGCGCGCTGGCGGTCGGGCCGGGCTTGCTCTTCCTCGACGAACCCTTCTCGGCGCTCGATCCGCTGATCCGGCGCGAATTGCAGGACGAGCTGATCCGGCTTCAGGCCAGCCTGCGCAAGACCATGGCCTTCGTCACGCATGACTTCTCCGAAGCGGTGCGGATCGGCGACCGCATCGCCATCATGAAGGACGGCCGCGTCCGCCAGATCGGCACCCCGGAAGAGATCGTGAGCCATCCGGCCGACGATTACGTCCGCAGCTTCGTCGCCGGGGTGGACCTGACGCGGGTGATCCGCTGCGCCACGGCGGCGCGGCCCGCCGGCCGGTCCGATTACGCCCATGCCCTGCCCGGCCGGAAACCGCTTTCCGACGCGGCCGGATTGCTGGCCGCCACCGGCGGCGCGCCGGTGGGCGTGCTGGACGACAGCGGCGCGCTGATCGGCGAGATCGACGTGGGCGCCATCCTCTCCGCCGTCTCGGGCAAGGGGGCTGCGGCATGAGGCGGCTGCGCCATCCCGCGCTCTGGCTTTTCGCCGCCTTCGCGGTGGCGGCGGTCATGCTGGCGCGGCAGGCGCCCTGGGCCACCCGCTTTCCGCGCGCCTGGGAATTGCCGCTCGCCAAGGCGATCTCGCGCGGGATGGACGGGATCGTCGCGCATCTGAGCGGGCTGACCCGCCTGCTCGCCGCCGGGATCGAGGCGCCGATGAAGCTGGTGGTGGCGCTGCTGGCGCAGGGCGGCGCCCTCGGCATCGCGGGCCTGCCGCCGCTGTCCTGGGCGGGGATCGCCGCCGCGGCGGTCTGGCTCGGCTGGCGCAGCGGCGGCTGGCCGCTGGCGCTGGTGCAGGCGGCGGGCTGCGCCTATCTGCTGTTCTTCGGGCAGTGGCAGGCGGCGATGCTGACGCTGGCCTCGGTCGCCATCGCGGTGCCCTTCGCGCTGGTCGCCGGGCTGGTGCTGGGCATCGTCGCCTGGCGGCTGCCCCGGCTCGACCGCTGGCTGGTGACGCCGCTGCTGGACCTGATGCAGACGGTGCCCGCCTTCGCCTATCTGGTGCCGGTGCTGGTGCTGTTCGGCTTCGGCCCGGTGGCCGCGCTGATCGCCACCGTGATCTTCGCCCTGCCGCCGATGGCGCGGGTGACCACGCTGGCGCTGAGCCGGCTGCCCGAGCATATCACCGACCTCGCCGCGATGATGGGCTGCACCCGGCTTCAGGCGCTGCTGCGGGTGCTGCTGCCCGCCGCGATGCCGATGCTGCTGGTCGGGCTCAACCAGGTGGTGATGATGGTGCTGAACATGGTCATCATCGCCTCGATGATCGGGGCCGGGGGTCTCGGCTTCGACGTGCTGCTGGCGCTGCGCCAGTTGAATATCGGGCGCGGGCTGGAGGCGGGGGCGGCCATCGTCGTGCTGGCGATCATGCTGGACCGGCAGGGCCGCGCGCTGGCCTCGGGCTGGAGCCGGGGCGTGGCGCGGGGCGGCAAGGCGCGCTCCGCCCTCCTGGTGCTGGCGGTGCTGGCGGCCACCACGCTGGCGGGCCTCTGGCTGCCCGTGCTGCGGCAGTTCCCGGCGGGCTGGCAGGTCTCCACCGGATCGGCGCTGGACGCCTTCGTCGGCTGGATCAACGTGAATTTCTTCGACGTGATCGAGGCGCTGCGGGTCTTCGTGCTGCTGAACTTCATGAACCCGATCCGCATCGCGCTGGCCACCGCCCCCTGGGCCGCGGTGACCGCCATCGTGGCGGCGGCGGGATGGGCCCTCGGCGGTTGGCGGCTGGCGCTTCTGGCGCTGGCGACCTGCGGCTTCTGCCTCGTCACCGGGCTCTGGGACGAGACGATGACGACGATCTATCTCTGCCTGACCGCCGCCATCATCTCGGTGCTGATCGGCGTGCCGCTCGGCATCGCCGGCAGCCGCTGGCCGCGCTTCGGCAAGGCGCTCAGCCTCTGGGTGGAGCTGCTGCAAACCATGCCGAGCTTCGTCTACCTGATCCCGGTCGTCATGCTGTTCCGGGTGGGCGACGTGTCGGCGATGATCGCCATCGTGGCCTTCGCCATCACGCCGGTGATCCGCTACACCCTCGCCGCCTTCGAGGGCGTGCCGGTGGCGCTGACCGAGGCCGGCACCGCGATGGGCTGCACGCCGGGCCAGATGCTGCGCCATGTCGAGCTGCCGCAGGCCCTGCCCGCGATCCTGCTGGGCATCAACCAGTGCTTCCTGTTCTCGCTCGCCATGGTGGTGATCACCGCCCTCGTCGGCACCCGCGACCTCGGCCAGAAGGTCTATGTCGCGCTGACCAAGGCCGATGTCGGATCGGGCATCGTCGCCGGGCTGGCGCTCGGCCTTGTCGGCATCCTCGCCGACCGGCTGTTCCGGGCGGCCGCCGCCCGGATCGCCCCGCAACAACCGCTTTCGGACCACTGACCCCGCCTTCCGGGGAAACCACAAGGGATCAAGGACATGCACCCCCAATCGGCCCAGATCGTGATCGTCGGCGGCGGGATCATCGGCTGCTCCATCGCCTGGCATCTGGCGAAGGCGGGCGTCGCCGATGTGATCGTGCTGGAGCAGTTCCAGCTCACCCATGGCGCGACATGGCACGCCGCCGGCGTCGTCGGCCAGTTGCGCAACTCGCAGAACGTGACGCGGATGCTGCGCCGCTCGGTCGCGCTTTACGCCACGCTGGAGGCCGAGACCGGGCAGGCCATCGACTTCAAGCAGGTGGGCAGCCTGCGCATCGCCTCGTCCAAGGACCGGATGAAGGAATTCCTGCGCTCCGCCACCACCGCGCGGTCCTTCGGGATGGAGATGGACATCCTCACCCCGAAAGAGGCGCAGGACCTGTTCCCGATCATGTCGCTCGATGGCGTGGAGGGCGCGACCTTCATCGCCTCGGACGGCTATGTCGATCCGGCGAGCCTCTGTCAGGCGCTGGCCACCGGCGCGCGGGCCATGGGGGTGAAGTTCGTCCAGGGCTGCGAGGTGACCGGCTTCGGCATCGAGAACCGCCGGGTGACCTCGGTCCGGACCGACAAGGGCGAGATCCGCTGCGAGACGGTGGTGAATTGCGGCGGCATGTGGGGCCACGAGATCGGCAAGATGATGGGCAGCCGCATCCCGGCCTTCGCGGTGGAGCACCAGTATCTCATCACCGACCCGATCCCCGACCTGCCGAAGGGGATGCCCACGGTGCGCGACCCGGACCTGCTGCTTTACTGGAAGCCGGAAACCCGCGGCATCGTGGTCGGCGGCTACGAGCCCGACACGCTGGCCTTCGCGCGGGGCGGCATCCCGCGCGGCTGGGACATGCGGCTTCTGCCCGACAATTTCGAGCGGTTCGAGCAACTGGCGGTCAACGCCGCGCACCGCACCCCCATCGTCGGCCAGGTCGGCGTGCGGCAGATGATCAATGGCGCGATCCCGATCTCGGCGGATGGCGATTTCGTCATGGGCAAGGTGCCGGAACTGGACAACGTGTTCGTCTCGGCCGGCTTCGTCTACGGCATCGCGGCGGCGGGCGGCGCCGGGTCGGTGATGGCGGAATGGATCCTGGAGGGGCGGCCCGCCAACCATCTCTGGCCGCTCGACGTGCAGCGCTTCTCCTTCCACCACAACACGCGGTATTTCATGTATGACCGGGCGGTCGAGATCTACGCCCATCACTACAAGATGAAATGGCCGGTGGAGGAGCTGGAGTCGGTGCGCCAGATCCGCACCTCGCCGCTCTATCCGCTCCTGAAGGCGCAGGGCGCCGTCTTCGGCTCGCGCGCCGGCTGGGAACGCCCGAACTGGTTCGCCCCCGACGGGGTGGAGCCGGTGGACCGGCCCTCTTTCGACTGGCCGAACTGGCACGGGCCCGTCGGCGCCGAACATCGCGCGGTGCGCGAGGGCGTGGCGATGATCGACCTCTCGTCCTTCGCCAAGATGGAGGTGATGGGGCCCGGCACCCTCGCCGCGCTGCAACACCTTTCGGCGGCGAATGTCGACCGGCCGGTGGGCAGCGTGATCTATACCCAGATGCTGAACGAGCGCGGCGGGATCGAGGCCGACCTGACGCTCTGCCGCCTGGGGCCTGAGCATTTCTACATCGTCACCGGCACCGCCTTCGGCGGCCATGATTTCGGCTGGATCAAGCGCCACCTGCCGGAGAGCGCGCATTGCATCGACGTGACCTCGGGCTGGGCGGTGATCAACCTCTGCGGGCCGCTGTCGCGCGAGGTGCTGGCCGAGGCGGTGGAAGAGGATGTCGGCCCCGGCTTCACGCATGGCCGGATGCGCGCCCTCACCCTCGGCGCGGCGCCGGTGCGGGCGATGCGCGTCTCCTTCACCGGCGAGCTGGGGTATGAGCTGCATATCCCCGCGGAATATGCCGCCCACGCCTACCGGGTGCTGTCGGAGACGGGCGCGAAGCACGGCATCCGCAATATCGGCTACCGTTGCCTCAACAGCCTGCGGATGGAGAAGGGCTTCATCGTCTGGGCCGGCGATGTCTCGCCCGATTACACCCCGCTCCATGCCGGGCTGGACCGGCTGGTCGCCTGGAAGAAGGGCGATTTCATCGGCCGCGCCGCGCTGGAGCGGATCAGGGCGGCAGGCGGGCCGGACCGCCGCCTCTGCACCTTCGTGCTCGATGAGAAAGTGCCGGTCTATGGCGGCGAGTGCATCCTCAGGGGCGGCAAGGTGCTGGGCGTCACCACCTCTGGCGATTACGGCCATACCGTCGGGAAGAGCATCGTCTTCGGCTATGTCCCCGCCGCCGAGGCGGAGCACACGGATTACGAGATCGAGGTCTATCGCCGCCCCATCGCCGCCCGCCGGGTGGACGGGCCGCTTTACGACCCCGAAGGGCTGCGGATGCGCGGCTGAGGACAAGGGAGAACAACAATGACGCAACAGGGACAACCGATCGACACCGAGGAAGCGGCCCGCCAGGCCCGCGCCCGCCGGATCGCCGCGACGCATCTTTTCCCCGAACCGCTCGACCCCGACACGCTGGGGATCGAACCGCTGGCCGGGATGACCAACCGCAACTACCTGGTCACCGCGAAGGGCGCGCGTTTCGTCGTGCGCATCCCCGGCGCGGGGACCGAGGATTACATCGACCGCAAGGCCGATGAGGAGGCCGGGCGGCTGACCTCCGACCTCGGCGTCAACGCGCCGCTTCTGTGGTATGACCCGGAAAGCGGCGCGCAGGTCACCCGCTTCATCGACGGCGCCGAACCGATGAGCCCGGCGATCTTCCGCGATCCGAAGGCGGTGGAACAGGCGGCGCTCGCCTTCCGCAAGCTGCATAATTGCGGGCGGAAACTGCGCAACGATTTCAACGAGAAACAGGTGGCGCAGGATTATCTCGACGTTCTGGCCGCGAAGAACGCCCGGCTGCCCGACGGCTATGACCGCGTGCAAGTCGAGGCCGAGGCGATCCGCGCCGTGCTGCGCGCCACCGCGAAGGAAACCGTGCCCTGCCACAACGATCCGGCGCCCGAGAACCTCGTCTATACCGGCGCGCGGGCCTATATCCTCGACTGGGAATTCGCCGGCAACAACGATCCCTATTGGGACATCGCCGATCTTTCGGTGGAGACCGGCTTCACCGAGGAACAGGACCGGCATTTCCTCGAAGTCTGGCTCGGCCGCCCGCCGACCGAGGCCGATTATGGCCGCGTGGTCTGCTACAAGGCGCTGGCCTTCCTGCTCTGGACGCTCTGGGGCTGCCTGCAGGAGGCTGACAGGAATCCCCGCCCGGCCTATCACTTCGCGAGCTACTGGGACTACGCGATGGACCGTTTCACCCGCTGCCAGGCGATCATGAACGCGCCGGAATTCGCCGGCCTGCTGGAGGCGGTGCGGCGGGAGGCCGCCTGAGCCTATGCCGGGGCCGGCTTGCGGCCCCGGCCCCCGGTCAGCCGGCAATCGCCCCGATCTGCCAGACATAGGGCGGCGCGGCGCCGTTCACCGCGTTGTCGCCGAGGATGCGTTCCTTGTAGATCACCGGGTTGTGGCTGGCGGCGGTGCGGGCGTTGCGCCAATGCCGGTCCAGCGCCAGCGCCTGATCGCTGGCCGAGGCGCTGAGCGCGTCGAACACATCGCTCACCGCCCGCAGCGCCAGTTCGCCCACCGCCGATTGCGCGGCGGCCGAGGCGAGCTCGGCCTCCACATTCGCCCGGTCGTCGGCCTCCCGGTCGGTGCCCTGCGAGGTCTCGTAGGCGCGTTGCGCGGCGCGGGCGGCCTCCAGCGTGGCGGCGCGGGCGGCATAGGCGAAGGCGCGGGCCTTGCCGATCACCTGCAAGACCTGCGGATCATGCCGGACCGGCGTGCCCGACCCGTGCGAGAAGCCGCGCTTGCGCGTGGCCACCAGTTGCGCCGCGTCGCGCACCGCCGCCAGCGCCGCCCCGCTCAGCACCGCGTTCAGCACGAGCTGGTAGAACGCCGTCTGGTAGCGGAAGCGCTGCTCGAAGGGCACCAGCCCCTCGGGGTCGAGCCGCGCGGCACGGTAGCGGGTCGTGCCGGTGCCGGTCAGCTTCTGGCCGAAGCCCGCCCAGTCATCCACCCGTTCGACCCCCGGCTGGCCGGTCGCCACGATGGCGATCACCGGCGCGCCGGTATCCGAACGGGTGGCGTAGGTGTCGATCCATTCCGCGAACAGCGAGCCGGTGGAATAGTATTTCTCGCCGTCCACCCGGTAGCCGTCGCCGTCCGGCGTCACCTTGGTCAGCGTCTCGCCCAGCGCCACGCCGCCGGTCTCGGTCCAGCCATTGCCGGCGATCTCGCCCGCGCCGAAGCGTTTCAGCCAGATCTCGCCCTCGGCGCGGGGGGCAACCAGCCGGTCCTCGGCCAGCGCCAGATGGCTGCGGAAGCCCTGGGCCAGATTGGTGTCGGCCTCCGCCAGGTCGATCAGCAGGTCGAAAAGCTGCGGCAGGCTGGCGCCGAAGCCGCCATGTTCCACCGGGACGCGCAACGCGCCGAAACGGGCCTGCTTGAGCCAGCCGAACTCCGCCTCGGGCTGGATGCGCTCGCGCTCGCGGCGGACGGCGCCGGCGGCGATCCGGTCGAAGACGGGGCGGAAGCGGGCCTTCAGCTCGGCGGTGTCGGGGATTTCGGTCCAGCGGTCATGGATGGTCATGGTCGGTTCTCCTGATGGCCTGCGCGGCGCGGTGCCGCGGGACAGGCGGAATGGCAGGAGCCTAGCGGCGCGGCTGTCCCCCGGCGACCGGGGCGGGTTTCAAACTCCGGGGCGCGCGGAAATCATCCTTCCCTTCCGGCGGCGACCGGCAGCGCATTCCATCCCCGGCGCCGGAACAGGCCCGGGGAATCGCACCGGGCCGTAGCCGGCTCCCGCCCGGCGCGCGCGGCGAC
>JBDHSR010000089.1:0-10488 GCA_039808305.1 Gemmobacter sp.
AGCGGCCGACCTGCATGGTGTTCCAGTCGCTCGCCCTGTTCCCGCACATGACGGTGGGGCAGAACATCGAATTTCCCTTGAAGCTGCGCAAGGTCGCCCCGGCGGCGCGGCGCGCCCGCGCGCTGGAGCTGCTGGCGCTGCTGCGCCTGCCCGACAGCTATTACGGCAAGCGCATCTCGCAATGTTCGGGCGGCGAGCGGCAGCGGGTGGCGCTGGCCCGCGCGCTCGCTTTCGATCCGCAGATCATCGTCTTCGACGAGCCGCTGTCGGCGCTCGACTACCGGCTGCGCAAGACGCTGGAGAAGGAGCTGAAGGATCTGCATGCCCGCACCGGCAAGACCTTCGTCTACATCACCCATTCGCTCGAGGAGGCGATGGTGATGTCGGACCGCATCGCCATCATGCGCGCCGGCCGCTTCGAGCAGATCGCGACGGCCGAGGAGATCTATTCCCGCCCGCAAAGCCGCTTCGTCGCCAGCTTCATGGGCGAGGTGAACCTGTTCGAGGTCGAGGCCGGCCCCGACGGCGCGCCGCGCTGGCAGGAGGCCGGCATCACCGCCGCCCCCGGTGCGCTGGCCCTCGCGCCCGGCTGGCGGGGCGCGCTGATGGTGCGCCCGGAACTGGTGCGCTTCCTGGAGCCGGGGCAGGCGGCGGATTTCACCCTGTCCGGCCGGGTGGCCGCCGAATACGCGCTCGGCTCGCGCATCCAGTATGCGGTGGAGACCGAGGACATCACCGTCACCGTCGAGCGCCCCTTCGAGGCGCGGCTCGCCACTGGCCCCGGCACGCCGGTCACGCTCGGCTGGGATCGCGGCGCGGTGCATCTGATCGCGGAGGGCGCCGATGGAACGGCTTGAACGCCGCCTCGGGCTGCTCTCGGCCCTGCCGATCGGCATCCTGCTGCTGCTGAGCTTCGTGATGCCGCTGCTGGTCGTCGCCGGGTTCGCGGTGATGCCGCAGAAGGTGTTCGAACTGGCGCATATGCCGGATTTCTCGTCCTTCGCGGTGATCGTGGAACAGGGCTATTACAAGTCGCTGCTGCGCTCGCTGGGGCTGGCTTTCCTCACCACGGCGATCCTCTTCGTCGTGGCCTGGCCGCTGGCCTATGGCATGGCCAAGGTGTTCGGCCGCTTCACGCTGGTCATCACCATCCTCGTCGTGCTGATCCTTTTCGTGTCGGAGAATGTCCGGCTGTTCGGCTGGAACCTGTCGCTGATGAAGGGCGGCCTGCTGGAGGGCCATCTGCGCGCCTGGTTCGGCCTCAGCTTCGAAAGCCCGCTTTACGACTGGCCGGTGATCGTCTTCGGCATGGCTTATGTCTACTTCCCCTTCATGCTGTTCCCGCTGGCACAGGGCATCTCGCTGGTGCCCGACGACGCGCGGCTCGCGGCCTCCGACCTCGGCGCGGGGCCGTGGCGCATCCTGTTCGAGATCGAGATGCCGCTGGCCGCGCCGGGCATCATGGTGGGCTGCCTGCTGACCTTCGTGCTCTCCGCCGGGGCGGTGGCCGAGGCGAAGCTGCTGGGCGGGCGTTCGGTCATCGTGCTGACCGATGACGTGGAAAGCGCCTTCACCTTCGGGCAGAACTGGCCGCTCGGCTCGGCGCTGTCGCTCTCGCTCATCGTCATCGTGGCGGCTCTGGCGCTGGTGCCGATCAGCCGCATCGACCTCGACGCGATCATGGGGCGCAAGAGATGAGCCCGGTTTCCCGCACCACCCGCATCGCGCTTTACCTCTACGGCGTCGTGATCCTCGTCCTGCTCTATCTGCCGCTGGTCTCGGTCGGCTTCGCCTCGGTCTCCAAGGCGCGCTATCTCACCTTCCCGATCAAGCGCTATACGAGCGAATGGATGACGGCGGCGGTCACCAGCCCCACCGTGCACGAACTGGTCAAGACCTCGCTGAAGATCGCGGTCTCGGTGACCGTGCTCTCCATGGTGATCGGCTTCTTCGGCGCGCTGGCCTTCGCGCGGTTCCAGTGGCGCTATCGCGGGCTGTTCCAGAAGGTGATCCTGCTGCCGATCTTCTTTCCGCAGACGGTGCTGGGCCTCGCGCTGCTGATCTGGTTCTCGGCCCTCGGCGTCACGCCGAGCTGGAAGACCGCCGTCGTCGCGCATCTGGTCTGGATCGCGCCGATCACCACGCTCATCATCGCGATCCGCGCCTATGCCTTCGACCCGGCGCTGGAGGAGGCCGCGCGCGACATGGGCGCCTCGACCCTGACCGTGCTGCGCGAGGTGACGCTGCCGCTGCTGATGCCCGGCATCGTCTCGGCGGGGCTGTTCGCCTTCCTGCTGTCCTGGGGGAATTTCCCGCTCTCGCTCTTCACCACGGGCGTCGATGCGACGCTGCCGAAATGGCTCTATTCGCGGATGGTCTCGGGCTACACGCCGCAGATCCCGGCGCTGGGGGTGCTGTCGGTGATCGGCTCGACGCTGCTGGTCGCGGTGGCGCTGGTGGTGATGCGCTGGATGCGGCGGCGGAACTGAACGAAAACAAGGGAGGATACCATGCTGACATCGCTGAAGGGCCGGAGCGTCATCGTCACCGGCGGCTCGAAAGGGATCGGGCGCGGCATCGCGCGGGTCTTCGCCCGCGCCGGGGTGAAGCTGACCGTCGCGGCCCGCAACCAGGCCGAGATCGACGACGCGGTGGCCGAGATGAACGGCCTCGGCGCCACCGCGCGCGGCGCGGTCTGCGACGTGACCGATTTCGCCAGCGTGCAGCGCATGGTCGATGAGGCGGCGGCGGCGCAGGGCGGGCTCGACGTGCTCTGCGCCAATGCCGGGGCCTTCCCGCAGGTGAAGATGGTCGACATGACGCCCGAGGACTGGGATCATGTGATGGCGACCAACCTGCGCTCCACCTTCTTCAGCGTGAAGGCCGCGATCCCGCATTTCGAGAAGGCGGGCAAGGGGCGCGTCGTCGTCACCTCCTCGATCACCGGGCCGGTAACGGGCTATCCCGGCTGGTCGCATTACGGCGCCTCGAAGGCCGGGCAACTGGGCTTCATCAAGACCGCCGCGATGGAACTGGCGCGCTACAACACCACCATCAACGCGGTGATGCCGGGCAATATCGTGACCGAGGGCTTGCAAGGCCTGGGCGAGGATTACCTCAGGACCATGGCGAACTCGATCCCGCTCAAGCGTCTCGGCGCGGTGGAGGACATCGGCAACGCGGCTTTGTTCTTCGCATCCGACGAGGCCGCCTATATCACCGGCCAGCAGATCATCGTCGATGGCGGGCAGATCCTGCCGGAATCGCTGGAAGCGCTGGAATCGATCTGAGGGAGAAGGCTTTCATGGCGGGCGACACCATGCCGCTTCAGGATCTGCTGAAGCATCTCGACCGGCTGGCGAACGCCGCGCTGCCGCTCTGGCCGGTGCCGGCGGGGGCGACGGCGCGGCTCATCAACGTCTCGGAAAACGCGACCTATCTGGTCGAGGCCGAGGGGTTCCGTTCGATCCTGCGCATCCACCGCCCGGCCTATCACAGCCGGCGCGGGATCGAGCAGGAACTGGCCTGGTCGCAGGCGCTGGCGGCGGACGGCATGGTGCTGACCCCGCCGCCCATCGCCGGGCGCAACGGCGAACTGGTGCAGGAGGGCCACGCCCCCGGCCTGGCCGAGCCGCGCTTCATGGTGATGTTCGCCTTCGCCCCCGGCCGCCAACCCGACGAGAACGAGGATCTGGCGGCGCCCTTCGAGCGCCTCGGCGCCATCGCCGCCCGCACCCATCTCCATTCGCAGGGCTGGCAAAGGCCCGAACCGCTGGAGCGGCTGGTCTGGGACGCCGATGCGGTGTTCGGGCCCAAGGCGAACTGGGGCGACTGGCGCGACGCGCCGAATGTCACGCCGGAGATCCGCGCCGTGCTGGAACGGGCCGAGGCGCTGATCTGCCGCCGCCTCGCCGCCTTCGGCAAGGGGCCGGAGCGCTATGGCCTCGTCCATGCCGACATGCGGCTGGCGAACCTGCTGATCGAGGGCGAGACGACGCGGCTGATCGACTTCGACGATTGCGGGCTGGGCTGGTTCCTCTACGATTTCGCGACCGGCATCAGCTTCATGGAGGATCACCCGCAGGTTCCCGCGCTGCGGGAGGCCTGGGTGAAGGGCTACCGCTCGGTCCGCCCGCTGCCGGACGCGGAAGAGGCCGAGATCGACACCTTCGTCATGCTGCGCCGCATGGCGCTGCTGGCCTGGATCGGCAGCCATATCGAGGCGCCCGAGCCGCAGGCCATGGCCCCGCATTTCGCCGCCGGCACGGCGAAGCTGGCGGCGGATTACCTCGCGCGCTTCGCCTGAGTCGCGGCTCCCGAGGCCCGGCGCGCCCGCGTCCCGTTGCGCGGGAGTGTAGGGCCGTGTCAGGAGGGAGAGCGGCAACCGCCGGTGTACCGTCGTGCCGGCCAGGGCGGTCTGTCGAAGCCATGATGGTAAAGGGCAATCCCGGCCTTGCCTGCCGTCCGGCTTCGTCGGGGTGGGTTCCTCCTGCTATGGACATGGCGCGGGGCCGTGGCTCCTGCGAGACGGCCGCCCCCTTCGATCCCGCCCCCGGCTGCACGCGGAGCCTCTTGTCGAGGCACCGTCGGGCGGCCCCGGAAATATCCTCCGCGATCCCCGCCATTCAGCGGTTGCTGTCGATCCAGCGCGACATCAGGCCCTTGTCGCGGAAGCATTCGTCGGGAACCGCGCGATGCTTGATCCGCGCGAGGCGTTCCGCGAAGGCCACCTGTTTCGAGCTGGGCAGGCCGTTGGCCGTGGCCGGCGCCATCCGGGACTGCCGGTCGATCCAGGCGCTGAGCGTGCGGCGGTCCTGCTGCACCTCCCAGGGCAGCAGGGTCTGGTTCCTGAGGGCGAGCGCCCGCGCATAGGCGATCTGGCGCGCGGTGGCGGGCAGGGCGAAGGTCGTGCTGTCCATGACGGTCCTCCCTTGCTGGGCAAGACTCAATATGGAACAAAGTGAGAACATTTTCAACCGGGCGCGCCGGGAGATGTGAGGCGTCGCCCGAGAAAGGGCGACAGCCGGCGCTCCGGCGGCATCCTGCCCGGTCGTTCCGCCCGGAAAACCATGTGCGGCGAGGATCGGCCGGCTTTCGCCGCCATGGCGGGCGCGGCTTCACCGCTGCCCGCGATGCGGCGGCCGGGCAGGGAGCCTTGGCGCGGGGCCGAACGGCGGGCTTCGGCGCGCCATCCGGCTCCGCTCCGGCCGGCCGCTGCTCAGGCCGCGGCCTCCAGCCGGACCGTGGGGAAGCGCGCCAGCAGCGCGTCGAGCTCCGCCCGGTCCGCCGTCAGGCAGGCCGCCGTCGCCACCGCGTCGGCCAGCGCCGCGCTCGGGGCGGACAGGGTGATCGCGCGCCAGGCCGTGCGCGCCGGTTCGCCGCTGCGCGGGTCGAGGATATGGCCGTCATGCCCGGCGGCGTCGAAACTGGTGCCGAGCGGCGCCGAGGTCGCCAGTGCCCGCGACGACAGCGGCACCATGCCGCCCTCCGCCAGCCGCGCGGGCCAGGGCGTGCCGTCCGGGCGGGGGCCGAGGGCGCGCAATTCGCCGGTGTCGATCAGGATATTGTCCAACCCCTCGGCTTCCAGCAGCGCGGCGATCCGGTCGGCGACATAGCCCTGCCCGATGCCGTTGAGGGTGAGCGCCATGCCCGGCGCCATCCCGATCCGCTCCGGCGACAGCCGCATCCCTGTCCAGCCGATACGCGCCAGCGTCGCCTGCCGCTCCGCCGCCGTCGGGCGGCGCCCGGCCACCGCCGCCTCGGCCCAGAGCGCCCAGAGCGGTTGCACCGTCGCGTCGAACAGCCCGCCGCTGCCGCGATGCACCGCCCCGGCGAGCGACAGGCATTCCAGCAATTCGAAAGGCGGCGCCTCCAGCCCCGCGTCGCGGTTCAGCCGCGACAGCGCGCTGTCGGCGCGATAGAGGCTCAGGATGTTTTCCAGCCGGTCGATCTCGGCCAGGCAGCGGGCGGTGATCGCCTCGGCCTCGGGGTGGTCGATGCGGATCGAGGCGCGGGCGCCGAGCGCCTGCCCGGCCCAGTGCAGCGGCGCGGTCTGCGCGCGCAGCGCGGCGGGCAGCAGGGTGGCGGCGGCCGAGATGGCAAGGAAACGGCGGCGGGACTGGCGCATGGCTCTCAACCTCCGAGGGGGCGCGTCAGGGCGCGCAGGCGTTGTTCGTAATCGGAATCGTCGTCTTCGGCGGCGCCGGTTCCGGCCTCGACCGGGGTCAGCACCATGTCGTCGGTGATCGTGTCAAGGCGCAGCACCTGCCCGCCCTCGGTCTGCGCGAAGGCGCGGGCCGCGGCCTCGGTGCCGAAGGGCACCGCTTCGGGCGCGCCCATGCCGCCGGTCTGGTCGGAGCCCAGCACGAACCAGGCATCGGCGGCGTCGATCCAGTTGCCCTCGCCCGGCACGTCCCAGGTGGCGCCGGGGGCGCCCATGTCGTTCACCTGGATGGCGAGGATGCGATGGGTCTGTTCCGGCATCCGCTGATAGGCGATGGCGTCGCGCACCTGGCTGAAGAACAGCGGCGCGCCGGGCAGCCCTTCCAGATGCACCTGCGCCTTGGGGCCGGGATGTTCCAGCAGGTTCATCTGGCAGAAATGGCCGGTGGTCGCCGGGGTCAGCTCGACCGGGGTGATGTCCTGCGCCACCTCCTCCTTGCAGGCGGCGAGGGCGAGCAGCAGGACGAGGATCCGCGCGGCTCTCATGGCGTCACCCTGCGGAAGGCGGCGGTGGCGAGGGCGAGGGCCACCAGCGGCCAGGCCAGCAGCGACAGCGCCGATTGCCAGAGCGGGATGGTCGCCGCGGCGCCGCCCACGCCGGCGGCGGCGGCCGTCGCCTCGGCGGCGGAGAGGTTGAACAGGCGGAAGGCGTCCGCCGGATTGGCCAGGAGGGCCATGGGCAGCACCTCGGTGGTGAAGGTGCCGCCGCCGTCGCCGACGATCAGCGCCAGCAGCGCCAGGTCGTAAAGCACCACCGCGCCGAGCCATAGCCCCACCGCCAGACCGGCCGCCCCCGAGGGCCGCCTTGCCAGCGACGACAGCGCGTAACCCGCGCCGAGGAAGGTGGCGCCCAGCAGCACCGAACTCCACATCAGGCGCCAGAGCGCCGGCAGGCCGGCGAGCGAGGCGGCATCCGCCCAGACCGCCGCCACCGCCGCCGCGCCATAGCCCGCCGCCACCGCCAGCGCGAGGATCGCCAGATGGGCGGTGAGCTTGCCCGCCAGCACCTCGGCCCGGCCGACCGGATAGGTCAGCAGCAGGGGCAGCGTGCCGCGCTCCACCTCGCCGGCCACCGCGTCGAAGCTCATCAGCAGCGCCAGCAGCGGCACCAGATAGACGGCGAGCGAGGTGAGCGAGGCGACGGTGACCGACAGCCGGTCCGCCCCGATGTCGCCGGTGGGCGCGGCGCCGGCGGCGGCGAGCACCAGCGCGAAGACCACCATCAGCCCCATGGCGATGGCCACCCAGCGGTTGCGGAAGGCGATGCGGAACTCGGTCGCCGCGGTCGACAGGATCCGGCGCATCATTGCCCGTCCCTCCGGCTGAAATGGCTGTAGATGTCTTCGAGGCTGGGCGGGATCACGTCGAGATCGGCGACCAGCGGGCCGAGCCCGGCGATCCGGGCCAGCAGGGCGAGCTTCTCCTGCTGCGCGCAGGACAGGTGCAGCACGCCGTCGGGTCCGGGGCGGGCCTCGGGGAGGGCGGCGGCCAGCGCGGCCGCCTGCCCGGCGGCGGGCAGCACGGTCAGCCCGACCGGCAGCGCGGCGCGGCGGCGCAGCTCGGCCAGCGTGCCCTCGGCCACCAGCCGGCCCTGCGACAGGATCAGGATGCGGTCGGTGCGCGCCTCGACCTCGGTCAGCACATGCGACGAGAGCAGGATCGAGGCGCCCTCGGCGGAAAGCTCGTCCAGCAGCGCGTAGAAGTCGCGCCGCGACACCGGGTCGAGGCCCGAGGTCGGCTCGTCCAGCACCAGAAGCTGCGGCCGGCCGATCAGCGCCTGCGCCAGCCCGACGCGCTGGCGCATCCCCTTGGAATAGGTGCCGATCCGGCGCTTCGCGGCATGGGCCAGCCCCACCCGCTCCAGCAGGCGCATGGCCTGCGCCGGCGGCGCGCCGCGCAGCGACAGGTAATGGCGGATCTGCTCCTCGCCGGTCAGGGCGGGGTGGAAGGCCACGTTCTCCGGCAGATAGGCCACCCGCGCCCGCGCCGCCGCCGATCCCGGCGCCGCGCCGCAGACCGACACGCTGCCGCCATCGAACGGGATCAGCCCCAGCACGATCTTCATCAGCGTCGACTTGCCGGCGCCGTTATGGCCCAGCAGCGCCACGCGCATTCCCGGCGCGAGGTCGAGCGAGACCTCGCTCAGCGCCGCGACCGTCTGGAAGCGCTTAGTGAGCGCCGAGATCGTCAGGGTCGATGTCATCATAGGTTCCTTTGGCCCAACGCCCGGCGGTCTCGGCCTCGAAGGCGGCGACCTGCGGGGGGACCGGGATGGTCAGGGGGCGCATCAGCGGAAAGCTGTCCTGCACGCCGCCGGGCAGGGTGGCGGGAAAGCTCTGCTGGCTCCAGCGGATCAGTTGCACGGCGGGCGCCCCGGTCAGCAGCGCGGCGGCGGGCTGCGACCACAGGATATGGTCCATCAGGTCGTTCGGGCGATAGACGCCATCGGCGATGCCGTCGCCGTTCAGGTCGAAGGCCGGATGGTCGGACCAGTGGTTGCCGCGGCCGTCATGGCTCCATTCCATGAAGCGGGTGCCGACATATTTCACCTGCTCGCGGTTGCCGACGAAGGCGTTGCCGGTCAGCACGTTGCGCTCCGACCCGGCGGTGAAATGGATGCCGATGCCGCAATTCTGGAACCGGTTGTCCCAGATCAGGTTCTTGTGGGCGTTGTAGATGAACAGGCATTTCTTCGTGCCGCCGCGCACCAGATTGCCGGCGATGTCGGAATTGTTGGTGTAGTTCAGCATGACGCCGTGCTCGCGGTCGCCGAGGCTGAGATTGCCGCGCACCACCGCGCGGTCGGAATTCATGATGGCGAAGCCCAGATGGTTGCCGATCGAGATATTGTCCAGCACCTCGGTGCGGTGGGTATACATGAAATGGACGGCGAAGCGCAGGTCGCGGAACAGGTTGCCGCGATAGGTGCTGTCCTTCGAGGTGTTCGAGAAGATGCCGTCGCGGCCGTAGCGGATCGTATTGCCCTCGACCAGCGTGCCGGGGCTGTTCCAGACATAGATGCCATTGCCGCGCTCGTTCATGCGCGGGTTCTGCGTGCCGACGATCTCGTTGCCGGTGACCCGCGTGTCGCGGCCGCCATGGATGTCGATCCCGTGCATGTTGCCGGTGACCAGAAGCCCCTCGATCCGGCTGCGGTCGGCGGTCTTCAGGATCTTCACCCCGGCGTCGAGATCCTGGTTCACATGGCCCGATCCGGTGACGGTGAAGCCCGAAAGCGTGATGTCGGAGGCGGCGAGGGTGATGACGGTGCCCTTGCCGCCGCCATCCACCACCGCCTCGCGCGGGCCGGTGACGGTCAGCGGGCGGTCGATGGTGACGGGGCCCGGATAGGCCCCGCCGGTCAGCACGAGCACATCGCCGGGGTCGGCCCCGGCGATGGCGGCGGCGAGGCTGCCCGGCCCCGGCGCCACCGGCCGCTCCGCCGCGAGGGCGGGCAGCGCGGCCAGCAGGCCGAGAAGAAGGGTCAGCCGGCGCATCCTCATGCCCCTTTCGGCTCCACGAACATCCGGCCGCGCATCTCCATGTGCAGCGCGTGGCAGAACCACTGGCAGTAATACCAGTAGACGCCGGCATTCGCCGCAACGAAGGTGACCGAAGCGGTCGCCTGCGGCGCGACTTCCATCGCCACGCCATGATTGCCCATGGTGAAGCCGTGGGTCAGGTCGTCGATCTCGTCGAGGTTGGTGACGATCACCGTCACCTCGTCGCCTTCCTTCACCGTGAAGCTTTCCACCGAGAAGCTGGGCGCGACCGAGGTCATGTAGACCCGCACCTTGGTCGGATCGTCCTTGTCGCGGATCACCGTGTCGGCCCATTCGTCGATATTGACGCCATCCGCCTCGGCCTGTTTGCGGGTCTCGGCCCACATCGGGTCCTGGCGGTCCCAGGTGGAGCGGATGTTGGACATGATCGAGGGATGCACCGCGATGGCGTCATGCGGCTCGGCGAAGTTGGGGCCGTCATGCACCAGCTTCATCTTGTCGCCCGAGATGTCGATGAGCTGGTCGTTCTCCGGCTTCAGCGGGCCCACGTTCAGGAAGCGGTCCTTCGAGAACTTGCAGAGGCAGACCAGCCAGTCGTTCGCGGCGTCCAGCGTCTCGCCCATCACGGTCTTGAGGTGGCCGGGCTGGTATTGCACGTCCAGCTTGTCCTTGATCGGGTCGATCTTCTCGCCGGCATAGGCCTTGATCGCGTCCTCGATGTTCCACTTCACCACCTGGCTGTCGAGGAAGAGCGAGGTATAGG
>JBDHSR010000090.1:0-10475 GCA_039808305.1 Gemmobacter sp.
TGTCCCTCGTCCATCGCCTCCATCATCTCCGACAGCGTCAGGCCGTATTTCGAGGGCATCGTGACACCCCACATCCGCTCGAACTTGGCGCGATGCTCGGGGTTGCCGACATCCTGGAATCCCGGCAGGTTCTTGGGGATCGCCCCCATGTCGCCGCCGCCCTGGACATTGTTCTGGCCGCGCACCGGAACCAGGCCCGCCCCCCAGCGGCCGACCTGGCCGGTCAGCAGCGCGAGGTTGCACAGCGCCCGCACGTTGTCGGTGCCGTTGTGATGCTCGGTGATGCCGAGCGTCCAGCACAATTGCGCCCGCTCCGCCCTGGCATAGTCATGCGCGAGTTCGCGGATCAGCTCCGCGGGCACGCCCGTCTCGCGCGCAGTGACCTCCAGCGTCCACGGCTCGCAGGCGGCGACATAATCCTCGAACCCGGTCGAGGCGTTCCTGACGAAGGCCTCGTTGACCAGCCCGGCATGGATGATCTCGCGGCCGATCCCGTAGGCCAGGGCGATGTCGGTCCCGACGTCCAGGCCGAGCCAGGCGTCGGCCCATTCGGCCGTCTTGGACCGGCGCGGGTCGACCGCGTAGACCTTGGCCCCCTTGTGGATCGCCTTCAGGGCGTGATGGAAGAATATCGGATGCGCTTCCCGGGCGTTGGAGCCCCAGAAAACGATGAGATCCGCATCTTCGATCTCGCGATACGACGAGGTGCCCCCGCCTGCTCCGAACACGTGCACCAGACCGGCGACACTGGGAGCATGTCAAGTGCGGTTGCAGGAGTCGATGTTGTTGGTGCCGATCACCGCCCGGGTGAATTTCTGGGCGATGAAGTTCATCTCGTTGGTCGCGCGGGAGCATGAGAACATGCCGAACGCGTCGGGGCCGTGGAGCTCGCGATTGCGGCGGAACCCCTCGGCCGCGCGGTCGAGGGCCTCATCCCAGGTGGCGGGCCGCAGCATCCCGTTGTCGCGGACAAGCGGCTCGGTCAGTCGCGTGTAGTTCTGCTTTCCCTGTCTGCCCATGACAGTCTCCCCCCGCATTCCTCAAGGTCAGTTTACCACGATCCGGATGGAGGGCGACATATGAAACATTCTGCATAAATCGGCCCTTCGGCCCGTGAGAACGTCCCGGCAAGCCTGCTGGGCGAACAGGCCATTTCCCTTCCCCGCCCCGACCTGCCAGATTGGCGCCATGACGCGACCCGTGCCCTTTCTGGAAAACCCGGCGAGGCTGGCCCTTCTCGGGGCCGGGCTGCTGCTCTCGCTGCTGACGGTCCTGGGGGTCGCGCAGCACCGGGCGCTGACCGCCGAACTGGCGCAGGAGACGGCCGTGCTGCATCGCCTCGCCTCGCAGCGGGCCGATCAGCATGACGCGCATCTGACCGCGCTGTCCGCGATCGCGGTGGCCAGCGACGATCCCGGACAACGGCTGTTTCTGGAGGTGGCGGGTTCGATCACCCGTTTCTATCCGCGCATCGGCGCCATCGCGCTGGTGCCGCTGCGACCGGACGGCGCGGCGGCGGGGGCGGCGCTGGAGCCTGCGCTGGCGGACCGGGTGCGGGCGGCGGCCCTGGCATCGGGCGGCGAGATCGCGCTTCTGCCCGATCCGGCCCGGACCGGGCATTACCTCATGGTCAAGCGCAGCCCCAATTCCGCGGCGGCGCGCCATGGGCTGATCCTGTCCATCGACGCCGCCCGCCTGCTGGACGAGGCCGGCCCGTTCTGGGACCGGCCCGGCATCGGCCTGGCCCTGTCGCTGCCGGACGGAACGCCGCTGTTCCGGCGCGGCGAGGTGGAGGATGCGGGGCAGGCCAAGGTCCTGGGCAGCGCCTCGCAACCCCTGCGGCTGGAGACCGCGCGCAGTATCACACTCGCCGACCTGTTCCCGCCCCTGCGTAGCGCGCTGATCCTGCTGGCCGCCATGGGGACGGCTTTCGGCGCGCTGGCCTTCCTGCGCCAGCGGCGGCGGGCGGGTCAGGCGCTGGAACAGGCGCGGCTCAGCGCACTGGATTCGCGGCTGGCCCATGCCGCGCGGGTCAATGCCATGGGCGAGCTGGCCAGCGGCCTGACGCATGAGCTGACCCAGCCGCTGACCGCCATTCTGGCGCAGGCGCAGGCCGGGCGGCGGCTGCTGGCGCGCGGCGACCGCGACCGGCTGGCCTCCGCGCTGGAGGATACAGTGACCCAGGCCCGCCGCGCCTCGGCCATCTTGGAACGGTTCCGCAACTGGTCCCGCCCGCAGGCGGCGCCGGCGCAGGCCTTCGACCTGCGCGACGCGCTGCGCAATGTCGCCGCGCTGCTGGACAGGCAGGCCCGGGCGCAGGGCGTGGCGCTGGTCTTCGACCTGCCGCCCGAGCCGGTCCCGCTCCGCGCCGATCCGGTCGAGATGGAGCAGGTGGCGTTCAACCTGTTGCGCAACGCGCTGGAGGCGCTGAGGGACAGGCCCGCCGGGCAGGCCCGCGTCACCCTGCGCTCTGACGCAGGCAGGGCCGTGCTGACGATCCGCGACAACGGCCCCGGCATCGCGCCGGATCTGCGGGCGCGGCTGTTCACCCCCTTCACCACCACCCGCCCGGACGGCACCGGGCTGGGCCTCGCGCTCAGCCAGCGGCTGGTCGAACGCGCCGGGGGCGAGATCGCGCTGGAGGACAGCGCCGAAGGCGCCGGCTTCCGCATCACCCTGCCGCTGGCCGGAGACACGCCATGACCCATCCCGTCTATCTGGTCGACGACGACACGGCGGTGCGGCAGGCGCTGGCCCTGCTGCTGTCGACCGTGGACATTCCGGTCACCGGCTTCGCCGATCCGCAGGCCTTCCTTGCCCGCCTGCCGCGGCTGGCGCCGGGCTGCCTGCTGCTCGACATCCGCATGCCGGTGATCTCCGGCCTGAAATTGCAGGAGCGGCTCGCCGAACTGGCCATCGACTGGCCGACCGTCATCATCTCCGGCCATGGCGACATCGAGGCCTGCCGCCGCGCCTTCCGCAACGGCGCCATCGACTTCCTGTCGAAGCCGGTGGACGAGCAGGATCTGATCGAGGCGATCCAGAAGGCGCAGACCCTTCTCGACCGCCAGTTGGCCCGCCGGGCCGAACTGGCCGAGACGCTGGCGCTGCTCTCCACCCTGACCCCGCGCGAGGCCGAGGTGCTGGAACGCATCACCGCGGGCTTCACCACGAGGCAGATCGCCGAGGGGCTGGGCCTGTCGCCGCGCACGGTGGAAAGCCACCGCGCCGCCATCGGGGCGAAGCTCGGCACCAGTTCCCAGGCCGAGATGACCCGGCTCTGGCTGGAGGGCCGCGCGGCTCCGTAGTTCTACGGAGACGGCCGCAAGGGCTACGAATACCCGTCCGGGTGGGGCGGGGTTAGCTTCCCGTCATCGTTCATGACAGGAGAACCCGATGATCCGCGCCACCCTTCTTGCCGCCGCCTTTCTGGCCCCCCTCGCCGCCGCCGCGCAGGACCTGCCGACCGCGCCCTATCTGCCGCTGGACCTTGCGGCGCAGGCCGCCGATGCCGCGCTGAAGGCCTGCGCCGCCGAAGGCCATAACGTCAGCGTCGCCATCGTGGCGCGCGACGGGGCGACCAAGGTGCTGCTGAAGGCCGACGGCTCCGGCCCGCATACCGCCGCCAGCGCGACGGGCAAGGCCTTCACCTCGGCCGCCATGGGCCGCGACACCGCCGGGCTGGCCGGGTTCATCGCCTCGGCCCCCGAGAACACGGGCCTGCGCGACATGGATGCGCGGATGGTCATCCAGGCGGGCGGCCTGCCGATCCGCATCGGCGAGGCGCTGGTCGGCGGCATCGGTGTCGGCGGCGCGCCCTCGGGCGATCTCGACGCCGCCTGCGCCACCGCCGGCCTGAAAGCCATCGGCGCGGCACAATAAGCGCGGATCCCGACCCTGCCGGGGCTCTCCCGGCAGGGCCTGTTCTTTCGACTTTTGAAGGTTGCCGCGTGGCTGCAGGCGGCCGAGGGCTGGGAAACCGCCGTGCTGAAACCCGCCATCGGGCAAAGCGGCAACGGCGTGACGCTGATCGAGGCGGGGGATGCCGTCCCGCCCTCGCCGGCCCGGCATATCGTGCAGCCGTTCCTGCCGGCGATCCGCGAGACGGGGGAGTTGACGATGACCTTCATCGGCGGCGCCTTCTCCCATGCGGTTCTGCGCCGTCCGGCGCCGGGCGAATGGCGCGCCAATGCCCGATATGGCGTGACGCTGGAGGCGGCCGGCCCCTCCCCCGCCGCCCTTGCCGCCGCGCGGTCCGCGCTGGCCGCCCTGCCGGAACCCGCGCTCTATGCCCGGATCGACGGGCTGACGCGGGCCGGAGGGTTCACCGTGACCGAGGTGGAACTGATCGAGCCAGCGCTATTCCTGGACTTTTATCCGGATCATGCCGAGAGGATAGCGGGGAATATGGCTCAAAGGTTGGGTCAGGAGCTGCGTCCCTGACTGGAGGCCGCCGATAGCGCATGGCGCGCGGAGCACGATCCATGCGATCGACGCGGCACTTCAGCAAAGCCCTGCCGTCTTCGTTTCCGGCGAGGCCACCGGATCATGAACAGAAGTCGCCGCGAGCGGAGCCAGAGCGCGCAATCTACGCCGTTTGCGCGTAACCCCCGTTATAAGCCTCGCTCTTCCTGCGAATCCGGGAATGTTCGACAACCCTTTCGCGGGCGATCCCCCGGAACTCCTCGATCGAGGAATATCCCTTGCGCTCCAGGTAGTCGCCGAGGTCGCTTGTCAGCTCCTGGATGAGGTTGACGCCGATGCCGCCGCTGCCCTTTTCCTCCATCGCCGCCGTGCAGACCTGGAGATTTCCGGCGCCATGCGCGATGAAGTTGAAGGCTTCGCGGAACCCCCGGATCCCGCCGATGCCGGAGATGGACTTGTCCGGGAAAGCGCGCGAAATATCCGACACGCGCTGCAAGGCCTGGTGCAGGATGGCCAGACCACCCAGGCCCCCGGAGGTGACCAGCCCGTCCACCTCGACCTCGAACTTCAGCGTCTCAGGGTCCATCAGCGGCAGAGAGGGGAAGGTGTTGCACAGCGAGATCGAGGCGGCACCCGCGTCATAGGCGGCCCTCGCCCCGTCGACCAGCGAGGAGGACGAGGGCGTCAGCTTGACCCAGATCGGCACGGAAACCGCTTCGGTCACGGCCTTCAGGACCTGTCGGATGATGGTCTCGTCATTGGCGATATGCGCCCCCATGTCCTTGCGGTCCATATGGGGGCAGGACATGTTCAGCTCGATCGCATCGCATCCGGCATTCACGACCGCCCGCGCGAGCTTGCGCCAATGGTCCATCTCCTCCTCACCGCCGGCGCCCGCCATGATCGAGCCGATGAGCATGCGGTCCGGCCAGGTGGTCTTGATCTCTTCCAGATCGGGCAGCCACTGATCCAGCGGCTGGTCCGAGATCAGTTCCCAGTTCCAGGAGGAATGCGACACCGTGTCGGGCCGCTTGTAGCGCGAGACATAGGGCTTCGTCTCGCTGGCGCGCTGATAGATCGTCTTCGGACCGGCGACGTTCTCCACCGGGTGCAGGCCGATGGTCTTGGTCACGACACCGCCCCAGCCAGCCTCGAAGGCCCTGAGGATCTTGGCCTTGCTTTCCGTCGGCGGCGCGGAGGCCAGGACGAACGGATTGACGAACTCGAGACCCGTGAAACTTGTAGCAAGGTTATATGGCATGGCGCACTCCCGGCTTGTGATAGACAGGACCCGATATTTTTATCAAACAGTCAATAATTTTCTCCACACGCTCACCCTGCGCCCGTGAAACAGGGCGCCCTGCGACACATGCTGATCGAAACATGAGCAGAACGTGATTCCCGCCTGCGCCACTCTCCCCGTTCTGGCGCGAAATGCCGCGCAGAGCGCCAACGACCGCTTCGGGACGCCTTCCATGCCGCATCTCCGACGCGCGACCGGCGGCAAGGCCGCCGCTTTCCCGCGCTCAAGGCGCCGGATCGTGTGCGGGTCAAGCTCTCGCAATGCAGCCTGCGACAGAGGCGGATCTGTAGCCCACTTGCCCGATGCCGCAGACCGTCTATCATCGACCGATCACCACCCGCGATGACACCCCCGCCACGCATCATGGCTGCCCGCAGGAGGAACACGATCCGATGCAGCTGCAACAGGGCAAGAGCGGAGCCTTTCCCGGCCTGATGCTGTCCCCCCTCTACGACGACTGCATGCTGCGTTCGCAAGAGCGGCGCGAGACCTATGACGCCATCGCGGGTGAGCTGTGCGACTACGGCCTGCGCTGGCAAGGCGGCGATGTCGATGCGCGGGCTTTCCGCTGCAAGACCGACAGCCTTGCGCTCTACTCCATGCGCTATGGCGACGAGGTGACGATCACCCCGGACACCTACCGCGATTTCTTCCTGGTCCATCTGTGCCTGAAGGCCGGGATCGAGGTGGAGACCGATGGCGTGGCGACCCCGGTCCCCGAGGGGGCGGTCTTTCTCAGCGCCCCGCGCCGGTCGATCCGGCTGCGCTGGCAGGAGGGGTGCGAGCAGCTGATCCTCCGCGTGCCCTATGAGGCGGCGGGGATCGCGGGGCGCAGGCTGCAACGATCCGGCGTGCTGATGCCCCGCGCCCTGTCGCCGCTGCTGGTCAGTCAGCTCAATACGCTGATGGCGCTGTCGCGGCAGGGATCGGGGAGGCAGGAACCGGGCGGGCAGGATTGGGCCGCGCATGTGCAGACCGGCCTCGCCCGATTTGCCGCGCAGCATCTGCTGCCCGGGCAGACCGTGGAGACGCGGCCCGATGCCGATACCCGCGACCGGCTGATCGGCTTTATCGAGACCCATATGGCGCGTCCGATCCAGCTTCCGGATCTGGCCCGGGCGGCGGGGCTGGGACGGTCGCAGTTGAACGCCCTGACCCGCTCGGCCTTCGGCTGCACGCCGATGGCGTTGCTGCGGCGGTTGCGATTGCAGGCGGCGCGCCGCGATCTGGAGGAGCGGCCGGAGCAGAACCTGACACAGCTGGCGCTGCGCTATGGGTTCGAGCATCAGGGGCGGTTCTCGCAATACTACCGCGAAGAATTCGGCGCGGTGCCGCGCCAGATGCGGGGCCGGACCGGTAAAAACGGATAGTCCTGCCGCCACGTCCGGTATTCGTGGATATTTCAGACCTCAAACATCTCCCATCCTGACCGCAATCCCGCGGCATGGCCTGCCTGCGGGAAACAGCAGGGAGAGTGCAATGGCCCATGAGATGCCCGCGCGCAAAGCGCGATACGAAAACTTCATCGGCGGCGCATGGATCGCCCCGGCCGAAGGGGCGTATTTCGAAAATCGCTCGCCCATCGACGGAAGGCTGATCGCGGAATTCCCGCGCTCGACCGCCGCCGATGTCGATCCGGCGGTGGCGGCGGCGTGGCAGGCGGCGCCGGGCTGGGGCGCGATGGCGCCGCAGGCGCGGTCGAACACGCTGCTGAAGGTCGCCGACCGGATCGAGGAACATGCGCAGGATCTGGCGCTGGTCGAATGCTGGGGCAACGGCAAGCCGATCCGCGAATGCCTCTTCGTCGACCTGCCGAACACGGTGGACCAGATCCGCTACTTCGCCGCCGCCCTGCGCGCCGACAGCGGCGAATCCTCCGACATCGACGCGACCACGATCAATCTGGAGGTGCACGAGCCCTATGGCGTGGTCGGCTGCATCATCCCGTGGAACGCGCCGCTCCTGATGGCGGCGATGAAGCTGGGCCCGGCGCTGGCCGCCGGCAACGCGGTGATCCTGAAGCCGGCCGAGGATACGCCCTGGTCGATCACCCGCGTCGCCGAGTTGATCGCCGACCTGCTGCCGCCGGGCGTCCTGAACATCGTGCAGGGCTTCGGGGCCGAGGCGGGGCACGCGCTGGTCGTCCATCCCGGCGTGAAGAAGATCGCCTTCACCGGCGAGGCATCGACCGGCAAGACCATCATGCGCAACGCCGCCGCCAACCTGACCCCGGTGACGCTGGAGCTGGGCGGCAAGTCGCCCAACATCTTCATGCCCTCGATCATGGACAAGGATGACGAGCTGCTATCGAAGGCCATCGAGGGTTTCCTGATCTATCTCTACGACCAGGGCGAGGTCTGCGCCGCGCCGACGCGGGCGCTGGTCCATGAGGCGATCTACGACGCCTTCATGGCGCGGGTGCGCGAGCGCATCGCGCAGGTCGGCCTCGGCCATCCGCTGGAGATGACGACCGGCATCGGCGCCATGACCTCGAAGGCGCAATACGACAAGGTGATGGGCTATCTGGAGATCGGCCGGGCCGAGGGCGCGACCGTCCTCCATGGCGGCGCGGCCTATGGCGTGCCGGGCTGCGACGGCGGCTATTACATCCAGCCGACGATCCTCGAAGGCACCAACGACATGCGCACATCGCGCGAGGAAATCTTCGGGCCGGTGACCACCGCGATCCGCTTCAAGGACGAGGCCGAGGCGCTGGCCATCGCCAACGACACCGAATACGGCCTGACCGCCGGCGTCTGGAGCCGCGACTACCACGAGATCCAGCGCTTCGCCAAAGGGCTGCAAGCCGGCAAGATCTGGTGCAACTGCTATTACCTCTGGCCCGGCCACACCTCTTTCGGGGGCTACAAATCCTCGGGCTTCGGGCGCGAGATGCACAAGGTCGCGCTGAACAACTACCGCCACACCAAGAGCGTCGTGCATTCCTTCGGGACGCAGGCGTTCGGTTTCTTCTGACAGGGGGACGAGATGAAGCACCTTCCCGAAGGGTTCCGTTCGGTCATGCTGGACAAGCTGGATGCGGCGCTTCTGCGCGGCACCATCGGCCGGCGCCGGTTCATCCAGTGGTCGCTGGCGCTCGGCGTCTCGCTGAAGGCCGCCACCGCGCTGGCCGATACGCTGGAGGCGGCGCGCGCCAATCAGGACGCGCGGGCGAAAAACCTGCCCGCCGAATTCGACGTGGTGATCTGCGGCGCCGGCACCTCGGGCTGCACGCTGGCCGGGCGGCTGGCCGAAGCGGGGCTTTCGGTCGCGCTGATCGAGGCGGGGGATTGGGACACCGCGCCCTCGATCCTCGATCCCGGCCAGTGGTTCATGAACCTCGGCACCGAACGCGACTGGGGCGACATCGCGGTGCCCACCGACAGCGTGAACGGCCGGGCCATCGCCTCGCATATGGGCCATGCCATCGGCGGCGGCTCGTCGATCAACGCGACGATCTGGGTCCGCCCGCCGCGCGCCGATTTCGACGGCTGGGCCGAGATCGCGGGCGATGCCGGCTGGAACCATGACGCGGCGACGCGGATCTTCCGCGAGAAGGTCGAGAACTGGCAGGGCGCCGACAGCGACTGGCGCGGCAAGGGCGGCAAGGTCTGGGTGCAGCAGGCCGCCGACCCGCTGCCCATCGCGCCCGCGCTGCTGGAGGCGGCCAAGAACCTCGGCCTGCCGGTCGATCCCGACCTGAACAATGCCCGGATCGAGGGGCCGGGCGGTTTCGCCCTGATGGACCAGATCATCCGCGAGGGGCGGCGGTCGAACATGGCGCAGGCCTATCTTTACCCTGTGATCGACCGGCCCAACATCACCGTGCTGACCGGGACGCGGGTAACGGGGCTGGTGATCGAGGGCGGCCGCGTGGTCGGCGTCAAGGCGCAGCGCGGCGAGGGCGAGATCACCCTGCGCGCCGCGCGCGAGGTGGTGCTGTCGATGGGCGCCATCCGCACGCCGCAGGTGCTCATGCTGTCGGGGATCGGCGACCGCGACCATCTGGCGGAACACGGGATCGCCCCGGTGCTTCATGCGCCCGAGGTGGGGGCGAATTTCCACGACCATATCCTGCATGGCGGCTGCATCTGGGAAAGCCCCGAGCCGATGGCGCCCCGGAACTCCGCCGCCAATGCCTCGGGCTTCTGGAAGTCCGACCCCGCGCTCGACCGGCCCGACATGAACATCGTGCAGATCGAACTGCCCTATGCCTCGGACGTGGTGGCGAAGGACTATGCCCCGCCGGGCAATGCCTGGGCGCTTTGCGCCGGTCTCGTCGATCCGAAGAGCCGGGGCACGGTGCGGCTGGCCTCGGCCGATCCTTTGGCCAAGCCCATCGTCACCGCGAATTTCCTCTCCGATCCGCAAGATGTGACATCGCAGATGGCCGCCATCGACCTCTGCCGGCAGCTCGGCAACGATGCCGCCTTCGCGCCCTGGCGCAAGCGCGAGGCGGTGCCGGGCCGCGATCTCGATCCCGCCGCCAAGGCGGAGTTCGTAAGGAACGGCGCCACCACCTTCTTCCATCAGGTCGGCACCGCCCGGATGGGCAAGGACGATGCCGCCATGGTCGGCGCCGACCTGAAGGTGAAGGGGATCGAGGGGCTGCGGGTGGTGGACGGTTCGATCATGCCCCGCATCGTGACCTGCGCGACGATGGCGACCTGCGTCTTCATCGGCGAGCGGGGGGCGGAGATGATCCTCGGCGGCTGAGGGATCAGGCGGCGGTCCCTGGATCGCCGCC
>JBDHSR010000091.1:0-10191 GCA_039808305.1 Gemmobacter sp.
GCGACGCTCAGCCGCGCGTCATAGCTTTCGGCGCCCTTGATGCCTTCCAGATGGGTATAGGCCAGCGCGCGGTCGCTGTCGGAGAACCAGGTCAGTTGCTCGCGGTAGAGCGTGTCCTCGCCCGTCACGGTGAAGGCGCGGATCAGCGCGCCGCGCGCGTCGCGCTCGGCCCGGATCGTCGCCATGAACGGATGCCACAGCCCGCAGAAATCCCGCGCCACCGCCCAGACGGCCGCCGGGTCCGCCGCCGCGAAGCCGATGACATGGACCTGCTCGCGCGCCATGGCTCAGCGCAGCCCCTTGATGGTGCCGCCCTCGCCGCGCCAGAGCGAGGTGCGCGCGCCGCCCTCGTCGCCGGGGGCATGGTCAAGCTCGTCCATGTCGTAGAGGGCGAGGACGCCGATGTAATCCTCCATGATCTCCGACGTGTAGGGCAGCATCAGCGCGCCGCAACGGCTGTCGCGATACATCCGCTCCAGCGGCAGCGAACGCAGCATGGACTGGCCGCCGCAGGTGCGGATGGCGAGCGCCGCGATCTCCTGCACGCCTTCCATGATGTTGTATTGCGCGGCATACATCCGCATGACCTCGCCCTTGGTGGGGAAGCCCTTGGCCTCGGAAAACGCCTGCCACCACAGCGCGCGCATATTGGCGAGACGGGCATACATCTTGGACACCGCGACGCGCTTGGTGGCGAACATGCGCCGGTCGATCGGCGGCTGTCCCGGCACCTTGCCCTTCAGGTATTGCACCGTGAAGTCGAAGGCGCCCTGCGCCACGCCCATATAGGTGGGCGAAAGCGTCGCCATCATATGCGGCCAGTTGGCCAGCGTCTTGCCGAAGATGCCGCGCGGCATCAGCAGGTCGTCCTCGGACACCCGCACATCCTTCAGGATCAGGTCGCGCGAATTGGTGCCGCGCATCCCCAGCGGGTCCCAGTCGCCTTTCACGGTCAGGCCGGGCGCGTCCTTGTGGACGACGAAGAGCATGGTGTCCTCGTGCCGCGGCTCCTGCCCCTCGAAGACCTCGGTGCAGACGATGGTGTAATAGTCGCAGTATCCGGCCAGCGAGGCGAATTTCTTGAAGCCGTTGATGATCCAGCCGCCATCCACCTTGCGGCACTGGGTCTGGTTCGGCTTCGAGGTCCAGTTCTGCCCGCCCTCGGAGATCGGCTGCGAGAAGATGGCGCGTTCGGCGATGGCGCGGCGGAACTGGCGTTCGCGCAGGGGGGCGAAGGCGGCCTTCTCCTCGGGCGTCAGGTTCGGCATGTCGAACATGAAGCGCGACCAGGCCATCGAGGAATTGTGCATGTTGAAGGTCAGCGCGGTGGCGCCGCAATATTTGCCGATCTCGGCGCCCACCATGGCATATTCCCACATGGTGAAGCCCCAGCCGCCGAATTCCTCGGGGATGCAGAGGCCGAGGAAGCCCTCGTCGGCGAGATCGCGGTAATTCTCCACCGGGAAGGAGGCGTCGTCGTCCACGCCCTTGGCGCGTTCGGCGAAGCGCGCGCCCAGTTCGTTCACCCGGCGCAGCACCTTCTGCACTTCGGGGCGGATGCGGGAGAGGTCGTAATAGTCGGCGATGTCGCTCATGTGAGTCTCCGGCGGCGCGGCTGCGCCTTGCATTGGGGGAATGGGTTTTGCGCGCGCGTTACAGCGCCAGTTCGCCTTGCAGCACGCCGTCCTTCACGACGATCTTGCCGTCCAGCGCGATGGTGCAGTTGCGCATCGGCAGGTCGAAATGGCCCAGCGTGTAGCGGCCGGCATATTGGTTGGCGCCGGTGGACCACAGGAAGGAACCGGCCAGCGCGCGGAACTCCACCGCCTGCATGTCGCGCTTGTCATACATCGCCGCGCTGACCCAGCGCGCGCCGGGGTGCATCCCCCAGCCGACATGGCTCATGCCATAGGCGTTGCGGTCGTCCCAGGCCTCCATGTATTCGCGGAAATGCAGGGCGTCGATGCCGTCGCCCTCGATCTTCGTGACGAAATCGTTCTCGACGGTGAAGTCGATGCGGCTGGTCAGGTAGGTCTTGAACGTCAGGTTCATGTCGCCCACGTCCATCACGATGCGGCCATTCACACAGTTCTGGCCGGGGAAGGCGAGGCAGAGGCTGCCCGGCCAATGCGCCACCGCGCCGGGCGTGGTGCCGAAACCCGCCGTGCCGCCGCAGGGCGCGCCGCGCAGATCCACCACCAGATCGGTGCCGGCCTTCGAGGTGACGCGCATTTCCGATGCCTCGCGCAGCATCTGGATGCCGAGCTGCACCTTCGGCCCGTGTTCCGCCTTCGGCTCGGTGCGCTCCAGGATCTCGGGATGTTCGTTGGTGATGACCAGCAGGCGGGTGCGGCCGGCATCCTCGATCTCCGGCCATTCCGGGGCGTGGATCAGCCCTTCCACCGTGCAATCGACGATCACGTCGCAAAGCTTCAGCGCCTCGATCACCGCGCGGTTCTGCTGGATCGCCCAGCTCGTGCCGGTGGATTTCACCGGCACGGGGGCGATGAGCTTCGGCGTCGGCATCTGGATCATGCAATATTCGGCGCCGAGGTCGTGGCAGGCCAGATCCGACAGCTGCACCAGCACCGGGCGCGACTGGGTTTCCGACAGGATGGCGACGCGCGTGCCCTTCCCGATTCCGTTCAGCGTGAAGACGCGGCGGAAGCAGTCGAGCCACTTCCCCTCGATGCGTTCTTGCAGCATCGCGTTCCCTCCCTGTCGCTTCGCGTTTTCGCGAAATTCTTTACTATGTGGTTTAGCTTTAACGATGCGCGCCTTTCCGTCAACATAATTTTCGAAAATTGTGATTTCATCGAAAAACCCAGTCCGATCAGCGGCTTGCGTGGCGATTTGCCGCAGCCCCCGCAAGGGGCCGATCAGGCGGTGCGCGGGCGGGGGCGTCGTGCCGCCATTCCGACAAAAAACTTCGCATATGGCGAATTACCGTGCGATCCGCTCTTGATTCGGGTGGGCCAAGTCATTCATTCTAAATGCAGGTTTCGGCCCACCTCCCGCAGCGACACGCATCGCCCGCCCCGCCCTCCGCGCGGGACGAAACGGGGGCGGTGCGGGCGCGCCTGTCACCCGAATCGCCCGATGGAGGCCGCCCGACGCATGATCGCCGACAACCTGATCCTGAGCATCGCCCTGCTGCCTTTCCTCGGCGCCATCGCCTCGGCGACGCTGCCGCTGCATGCGCATACGGCGGCGGCCTGGCTGTCGGGGGCGATCCTGGCGGCGGGGCTGGGGATCATGGCGCTGCTGCATCCGGCGGTGGCCGAGGGCGAGGTGCTGCGCACCGTGGTCGAATGGGTGCCCTTCCTGCGGCTGAACCTGGTGTTCCGCATCGACGGGCTCTCGTGGCTGCTGGTGAGCCTGGTGCTGGCGATCGGCATCCTGATCGTGCTCTATGCCCGATACTACCTGTCGAAAAGCGATCCGGTGCCGCGGTTCTATTCCTTCCTGCTGGCCTTCACCGGGGCGATGCTGGGGGTGCTGATCTCCGGCAACATATTGATGCTGGTGGTGTTCTGGGAGCTGACCAGCTTCTTCTCCTTCCTGCTGATCGGCTATTGGTATCACACCACGGCGGCGCGCGACGGGGCGCGGATGGCGCTGATCGTGACCGCGAGCGGCGGGCTCTGCCTGCTCGCCGCGATGCTGATGATCGGCCATGTGACCGGCAGCTACGATCTCGACCGGGTGCTGGCCTCGGGCGACGCGCTGCGGGCGCATCCGCTTTACCCCGCGATCCTCGCGCTGTTCCTGATCGGCTGCTTCACCAAGTCGGCGCAGTTCCCGTTCCATTTCTGGCTGCCCGGCGCCATGGCCGCGCCGACGCCGGTCTCGGCCTTCCTGCATTCGGCGACCATGGTGAAGGCCGGGGTGTTCCTGCTGGTGCGCTTCTCGCCCGCGCTGGGCGGCACCGAGGCGTGGTTCTACGTCGTCACCGGCACCGGCATGGCGACGCTGGTGGTCGGCGCGGTGATCGCGCTGTTCCGGCATGACCTGAAGGGGCTGCTCGCCTATTCCACCATCAGCCATCTCGGGCTCATCACCGCGCTGGCCGGCCTCGGCAGCGGCGCGGCGGTGCTGGCGGCGATCTTCCACATCGCGAATCACGCGGTGTTCAAGGCCTCGCTCTTCATGGCGGCGGGGATCGTGGATCACGAGACCGGCACGCGCGACATGCGCCGGCTGAGCGGGCTGATCCGGCCGATGCCGATCACCGGCACGCTCGCCATCGTCGCCGCCGCCGCCATGGCGGGGGTGCCGCTGATGAACGGCTTCCTGTCGAAGGAGATGTTCTTCGCCGAGGCGGTGGAGTGGCACAACGGCACCTGGCTCGACAACAACCTGCCCTGGATCGCCACCTTCGCCAGCGTGTTCTCGGTCGCCTATTCGCTGCGCTTCATCCTGAGCGTGTTCTTCGGCCCGCCCGCCACCGACCTGCCGAAGGAGCCGCACGAGCCCGCCCACTGGATGCGCCTGCCGGTGGAGGCGCTGGTGCTGGTCTGCCTCGTCGTCGGGGTGATTCCGGGCATCACGCTGGGCACGGTGCTGAACATGGCGGCGCAATCGGTGGTCGGCCCCGACATGCCGCATTACGACATCGCGGTCTGGCACGGCGTGACCATGCCGCTGATGATGAGCGTCGCCGCCATGGTGGTGGGCGTCACGCTCTGCCTGACCTTCATGCGCCGCATCGCCGAGGGGCCGGAGGGGCCGCCGCTGCTGCACCGCATCCGGGCGCAACGCATCTACGAGCGGCTGCTGCTCGTCCTGACCTGGAAATGGCCGCGCCTGCTCTACAAACAGTTCGGAAGCGAGCGGCTTCAGGTCCAGATGCGCGTCATGGTGCTCTGCGCCGCCGGGATCGCCGCGGCGATCCTGTGGCGCAGGCTCGGCTTCGCCACCGGCGGGCCGTCGAACCCGTTCGACCCGGCCTTCGCCCTGATGTGGGTGGTGGGCGCGGCCTGCGCCATCGGCGCCGCCTGGCAGGCGAAATACCATCGCTTCGCGGCGCTGCTGCTGCTCGGGGGGGCGGGGCTCGTCACCTGCATCACCTTCGCCTGGGCCTCGGCCCCCGATCTCGCGGTGACGCAGTTGCTGGTCGAGATCGTGACCACCGTGCTGCTGCTCCTGGGCCTGCGCTGGCTGCCCCGCCGCCAGGAAGAGATCGCCGGCGACCGCCGCCCCGCCGCGCGGGCGCGCCGGACGGTGGATCTGGTGATCGCGGTGGCGGTCGGCCTCGGCATCGCCGCGATCTCCTATGCGATGATGACGCGGCCGCTTCTGCCCAATATCGGCGACTGGTTCCTGGCCAATGCCTATCACGAGGGCGGCGGCACCAATGTGGTGAACGTGATCCTCGTCGATTTCCGCGCCTTCGACACTTTCGGCGAGATCACCGTGCTCGCCATCGTCGGCCTGACGGTCTATGCCCTGCTGCGCCGCTTCCGTCCCTCGGCCGAAAGCGCGCCGCGTCCGGCGCAGCAGCGCGACCGGGGCGAGGAGGCGCTGGCGGATTACCTGCGCGTGCCCTCGGTCATCATGCGCTGGATGTTCCCGGTGCTGATCGTGATCGCGGCCTATCTGTTCCTGCGCGGGCACGATCTGCCGGGCGGCGGCTTCTCGGCCGGGGTGACGCTGGCCATCGCCTTCCTGCTGCAATACCTCGCCGCCAATGTGCGCTGGGTGGAGCAGCGCATCATCGTGCTGCCGATCCGCTGGATGGGCTTCGGCCTGCTGATCGCGGGCGCGACCGGGGCGGGGGCCTGGCTCTTCGGCTATCCGTTCCTGTCGGCGCATTACCGCTATGTCGACCTGCCGCTCATCGGCCCGGTGCCCGCCGCGACGGCGCTGATCTTCGACATCGGGGTCTTCGCGCTGGTCATGGGGGCGACGGTGCTGATGCAGATCGCCATCGCCCACCAGTCGCTGCGTTCCGCCCGCCTGCGCGAGCAGGAGGAGGAGAAGCAGCAGGAGCAGGCCGCGGGGGAGGGGGCCGCCTGATGGAGATCATCCTGTCCACCGCCATCGGCATCCTCGCCGCCTCGGGCATCTGGCTGCTGCTCCGGCCGCGCACCTTCCAGGTGATCGTGGGGCTGTGCCTGCTGTCCTACGCGGTGAACCTGTTCATCTTCTCGATGGGGCGGCTGACGCTTTCGGCGGCGCCGATCATGCCGAAGGGCGGCTTCATCGATTCCACCGCCTATGCCGATCCGCTGCCGCAGGCGCTGGTGCTGACCGCCATCGTCATCAGCTTCGCCACCACGGCGCTGTTCCTGGTGGTGATGATCGCCGCGCGCGGGCTGACCGGCACCGACCATGTCGACGGACAGGAGCGCGACGGATGAACCTCGCCTCGCAACACCTGATCATCGCCCCCGTCGTCATCCCGTTCTTCGCGGGCGCCCTGATGCTGCTTTATGACGAGCGGCAGCGGCGCGCCAAGCTGGGCCTCGGCCTCGCCTCGGCGCTGGCGCTGCTCTTCGTCGCCATCGAGCTGCTCAGCCGCGCCAAGGGCAGCGCGCTGACCGGCGGCAACGACATCGCCTTCTACCTGCTGGGCGACTGGGCGGTGCCCTTCGGCATCGTGCTGGTGATCGACCGGCTGTCGGCGATGATGCTGGTGCTGACCGCGCTGCTCGCCATTCCGGCGCTGGTCTATTCGGCGGCGGGCTGGCACCGGCAGGGCCAGCATTTCCACGCGCTGTTCCAGTTCCTGCTGATGGGGCTGAACGGCGCCTTCCTGACCGGCGACCTGTTCAACCTCTTCGTGTTCTTCGAGGTGATGCTGGCGGCCTCCTACGGGCTCCTGCTGCATGGCGGCGGGCAGCTCAGGGTGCGGGCGGGGCTGCATTACATCGCGGTGAACCTCGCGGCCTCGCTGCTGTTCCTGATCGGGGTGAGCCTGATCTACGGCGTCACCGGCACGCTGAACATGGCGCATCTGTCGCGGATCGTGCCTGCGATGGGCGAGGCCGACCTGCCGATGTTCCAGGCCGGGGCGGCGCTGCTGGGCCTCGCCTTCCTGGTGAAGGCGGGGGCCTGGCCGCTCGGCTTCTGGCTGCCCACCACCTATATGGCGGGCTCGGCCCCGGTGGCGGCGATGTTCGCCATCCTGACCAAGGTCGGGGTCTATGCGCTGCTGCGGTTGTCGCTCCTGTTCTTCGGGCCGGAGGGCGGCGCCTCGGCCGGTTTCGGCGGGCCGGTGCTGATCGGCGCGGGCTTCGCCACGCTGGCCTTCGGAATGCTGGGCCTGCTGGCCTCGCAGGGGCTGGGGCGGATGGCGGCCAATCTGGTGCTGATCTCCTCCGGCACGCTGCTCGCGGTGAACGGTTTCGCGCTGTCGGGGGGCGGGCCGAACATGCTGGCCGGGGCGCTCTATTACCTCGTCAGCTCCACCCTCGCCACCGGCGCGCTCTTCCTGCTGATCGAGCCGATGAGCCGCGAGGAGGGCGGCATCGCCGCCATCCTCGCGCTGACCGCCGACGCCTATGGCATCGACGATTTCGAGGATGACGGCGCGCCCGAGGTCGGCTTCGCCGTGCCCGGCACGCTGACCGTGCTGGGCCTCAGCTTCGGCGCCTGCCTGATGGCGCTGGCCGGGCTGCCGCCGCTGTCGGGCTTCATCGGCAAGCTGGCCATGCTGGCGGGGATCATCGACAGCTCCGCCCTGCCGCGACCCCTGGCCTACGGCTTTCTCGCGCTGCTGCTCGTCTCGGGGCTGGCGACGCTGATCGGGCTGATCCGGGTCGGCATCCAGACCTTCTGGGTGTCGGAAAGCGTGGTGCCCCGCGTGCTGGCGCTGGAGGTCGCGCCGATCGTGGCGCTGCTGGGCCTCGTGCTGCTGCTGACCGTGCAGGGCCAGGCCGCGATCCGCTACATGGATGCCACGGCGCGCTCGCTCTACCGGCCGGACATCTATGCCGATGGCGTCTATGCCGCGCCGCGCAGGGCGGATACCGGCGCGACCGAAGCGGAGGGCGCGGAATGAGCCGGCTGGTCCCGCATCCATGGCTGTCGCTGGGGCTGCTCTGCCTCTGGCTGCTGCTGACCGCGCCGACGCCGGGGCACCTGATCCTCGGCGCCGCCATCGCGCTGATCGCCGGCCGCGCGCTGGCGCCGCTGGAGCCCGAGGCGCTGCGCCTGCGCCATTTCGGCGCCATCCTGAAGCTGGTGGGCATCGTCAGCCTCGACATCGTGCGCTCCAACGCCGCGGTGGCCTGGCTGATCCTGACCGATGGCCGCTCCGGCCATCGCCGCTCGGGCTTCGTGCGCATTCCGCTCAGGGCGCAGAAACCCGAGACGCTGGCCATTCTCGCGCTGATCGTCACCGCCACGCCCGGCACCGCCTGGCTGGAGCACGACCCCGAAAGCGGCGTCATGCTGCTGCATGTCTTCGACCTGATCGACGAGGCGGAATGGCAGGACACCATCCGCAACCGCTACGAGGCCCTGCTGCTGGAGATCTTCGAATGAGCGCCTCCATCCTGTCCTTCGCCCTCGGCTATGCCCAGATCGCGCTGGCGCTGGCGGCCTGCCTCGCCGGCTGGCGCACGCTGCGCGGCCCCCGCGCGCAGGACCGCGTGCTGGGGCTCGACACGCTCTATGTGCAGGCGATGCTGCTGTTCATGGTGACCGGCATGGTGACCGGCACGCCCTATTTCTTCGAGGCGGCGCTGGTGATCGGGGTCATGGGCTTCGTGGCCACCGTGGCGCTGGCCCGCTTCCTGCTGCGCGGCGAGGTGATCGAATGACCGGGTTCGAGGATATTCCGCTCTGGATCGCGGTTCCGGTGGCGTTCTTCCTGATCCTCGGCAGCACGCTGTCGATGCTGGGCGCCTTCGGGCTGGCGCGGCTGAAAAGCTTCTACGACCGGCTGCATGCCCCGACATTGGGCACGAGCTGGGGCACCGCCGGCATCGTGCTGGCCTCGATCCTGCTGACGAGCTGGCTCCAGGGCCGGCTGATGCTGCACGATCTGGTGATCGGGGTCTTCGTCATGCTGACGACGCCGGTGACGCTGATGCTGCTGGGCCGCGCCGCGCTGAACCGCGACCGGGCCGAGGGGGCGCCGCTGCCCTCCGCCATGCCGGTGGGAGAAGACCCGCCGACCTCCTGACCCGCCGGAGGTTGCGCTTCCCCCGCCGACGCCTTGCGGCTAGACTGTTGCCAAAGCAGTGACAGAACAGACCTTACAGGCAAATCCATGCGCATTTCCCGATCAGTCCTTGCCCTTGCCCCCACCCTCGCCCTTGTCGCCGCGCTTTCCGCCTGCGTGGGCGGCGGCGATGTCTCGCAATCAGGGAACAGCCCCACCGTGATCAAATATGGCCGCGACCAGAACCCCGATCCGGCCAAGGTCGCCGGGCTGAACGCCTGGATCGCCGCCTTCCGGCCCCGGGCGCTGGCCTCGGGCGTGGCGCCCGCCACCTATGACGCCGCCTTCCGCGAGGTGGTCTACAACCCGACCGTCATCCAGCGCTCGCAGAACCAGGCGGAGTTCACCAAGTCGCTCTGGGAATATCTGGAGACGGCGGCTTCCGAAAAGCGCGTCGCCAACGGCCGGGCCATGCTCGCCCGCTACGCCGCGCCGCTGAGCCGGATCGAGGCGACCTATGGCGTCGACAAGGAGGTCGTCGTCGCGGTCTGGGGCATGGAATCGAGCTATGGCGAGAAGCGCGGCGACCTGCCGCTGATCGAGGCGCTGGCGACGCTGTCCTATGACGGGCGGCGGGCCGAGTTCTTCCAGGGGCAGTTGCTGGCGGCGCTGAAGATCCTGCAATCGGGCGATACCGACGCGCGCCACATGATCGGAAGCTGGGCGGGGGCGATGGGGCATACCCAGTTCATCCCGACCTCTTACCTCGCCTATGCGGTGGATTTCACCGGCGACGGCAAGCGCGACATCTGGTCGGACGATCCGACCGACGCGCTGGCCTCGACCGCCGCCTATCTGGCGAAATCCGGCTGGCAGACGGGCCAGCCCTGGGGGGTGGAGGTCACGCTGCCCGCCGGCTTCTCGGGCACTTCGGGGAAGGCGGCCAAGCGGTCCGGCGCGGACTGGCGGGCGATGGGGATCACCCGCGCCGATGGCGGGCCGGTGCCGGAGGGGCAGGCGGCGCTGCTGCTGCCCTCGGGCGTCAAGGGCGCGGCCTTCCTGATCTATCGCAACTTCCA
>JBDHSR010000092.1:0-10131 GCA_039808305.1 Gemmobacter sp.
CGGTGCAGCCAGGGCGCGACGCTGCCCGCCAGTCCCGCCACGATGACGATCGCCAGCATCGCGGCCAGTGTCCGGCCCCAATGCCCCTCGCCGGGGCTGCGGCGGGCGAAGGCCTGGCTCAGCCGGTCCAGCGCCACCGCCATCACCACGATGGCGAAGCCCGCCTCGACCCCGCCGCCGATGTCGAGCCGGCGCAGCGCCGCCAGCACGTCGTAGCCGAGGCCGCCGGCGCCGATCATCGAGGCGATGATGACCATGTTCAGCGTCAGCATGATGACCTGATTGACCCCGACCATCAGCGCCGGCAGGGCGGTCGGAAGCTGCACCTTCCACAGCAGTTGCCGGCGGGTGCAGCCGGCCATCCGCCCGGCCTCCTCGATCTCGGGCGGCACCTCGCGCAGCGACAGCGTGGTCAGCCGCACCATGGGCGGCATGGCGTAGATCACCGTCGCCACCAGCGCCGCCACCGGGCCGAAACCGAACAGCACGAGGATCGGCACCAGATAGGCGAAGACCGGCACCGTCTGCATCAGGTCGAGGAATGGCCGCAGCGCCCGGTCCACCCACTCCACCCGCCAGGCCGCGATGCCGAGCGCCACGCCGCCGATCACGCCCAAGGGCACCGCGATGGCGACCGAGGCGAGGGTGATCATCGCACTGTCCCATTGCCCGAACAGCACCAGATACAGGAAACAGGCGCCGACCAGCACCGCCAGCCGCGCGCCCCCGGCCCGCCAGCCGAGCAGCGTCAGGCAGGCCACCACGGCGAGCCAGCTTGCCGAGGGCAGGATCTCCACCGCCTGTTGGCCGCGCCCGGACTGGAAGCCGTCGATCAGCCCGGCCCGCACCAGCCGATAGGGCGCCTCGATACAAGCCGCGATGCCGCGCGTGATGTCCTGCACGCTGAGCGGGCCGATCCCGGCCTCTTCCACCAGCCATTTCATCCCGCGCGAGATCTGCTTGCCGAGGCCGAGCTCCCACGCCTTCGGCAGCTTGGTCAGCCATTTCCAGCCGGTCGCCTTCGCCAGATCGCCGCCGAATTGCGACAGGACCAGCGTGACGAGCACGAGCCCCGGCCAGAACAGCGGCCAGCGCCGGGCGGGGGCGGAGGGCAGCGCCACCGTCATGGCGCGGCCTCGCGCCCGATCAGCACGTCGATCACCGCCCGCGCGCCGATCTGGCCGACGGGCCTTCCCCCGGCATCCAGCACCCGGAAGGGCAGGGCGGCGGCCTCGATCCGGTCGGCGGCCTCGGCCACCCGCAGATGGCCGGGCAGGTCGCCGGCGAAGGGGCCGTCGCCCAGGGGCGCCGCCACCGTCGCCAGCCGCACCACCTTGGCGCGCGGGATGTGGCGGGTGAACTCCGCGACGTAATCGGTGGCCGGATGCAGCACCAGCGTCTCGGGCGTGGCGGTCTGCACGATCCCGCCATCCTTCATCACGGCGATGCGGTCGGCCAGCCGGATCGCCTCGTCGAAGTCATGGGTGATGAAGAGGATCGTCTTGTTCAGCCGGGCCTGTAGCCGCAGAAGCTCGTCCTGCATCTCGCGCCGGATCAGCGGGTCGAGCGCCGAGAACGGCTCGTCGAGGAACCACAGGTCCGGCTCCACCACCAGCGAGCGGGCGATGCCGACGCGCTGCTGCTGGCCGCCGGAAAGCTGGCGCGGGTAATGCCCCTCGCGGCCCTGAAGCCCGACCAGCGCCAGAACCTCGCGCGCCCGCGCCTCGCGCGCGGCGCGGGGAATGCCCTGCACCTCCAGCGGGAAGGCCGCGTTTTCCAGCACGGTCAGATGCGGCAGCAGCGCGAAATGCTGGAACACCATGCCCATCTTGCGGCGGCGCAGCTCGATCAGCTCCGCCTCGGTCATGGTCAGGACATCGCGCCCCTCGAATTCCACCCGCCCCGCCGTCGGCTCGATCAGCCGGGCGAGGCAGCGCACCAGCGTCGACTTGCCGGAGCCCGACAGGCCCATGATGACGAAGATCTCGCCCCGCCCGACGCTGAGCGTGGCATCGCGCACCGCGCCCACGACATGCGCGGCGCGCAGGCTTTCGGCGCTGGGGGCGGGATCGCGGGCCAGAAGCCCGTCGGCATTGGCGCCGTAAAGCTTCCATACCCCGTCGCAGCGGAGGATCTCGGGTCTGTCCATCATCGGGTCCGGCTTGTGGGGCGCAGGCGGCGGGGCGAGGGGATTGCCCCGCCGCCCCCGAAGCTCACTTGATCCAGCCGGACCAGGTGGGCTCGTTCGCGGTCATCCATTCGGCGACCACATCCTCGATCTTCGCGCCCTCCAGATCGACCTTGCCGATCATGGCGCTCATCTCGTCATTGGTGACGTGGAACGCCTCGATCGCCTTGGCGGCGCCCGGCCATTTCTCGGCCACGCCCTTCCAGCCCACTTTCCAGATCGGCCCGGTGGGCTTGCCGCAGTCATAGGCGGCATCGGGGTTCACGCCCACCGAGGGGTCCTCGTAGCATTCCTTGGAATAGGGCGGGAACTGCACCCAGTCGCCCGCGTATTTCGCCGGCGCCCAATGCGGCGCGTAGATCCAGAGCAGCACCGGATCCTGCCGCTGATAGGCCGATTCCAGCTCCGCGAAAAGCGCGGCGTCGGTGCCGGCATGGACCACCTCGAAATCGAGTTCCAGCGCCTCGACCCGTTCCTCGTCGAAGCCGCCCCAGGTCACCGGCCCGCCGAGATAGCGGCCCTTCGGCGCGGTTTCCGGCGTGGAGAACGCCTCGGCGCAATCCTTCAGCGCCTCCCAGTTGGGCAGGCCGGGGCAGCGTTCGGCCATATAGGCCGGATACCACCATTCCTCGATGGCGCGCATTCCGGTCTCGCCGAAATTCACCACATTGCCGGTGGCGGTGGCCTCGTCCATCGCCTCGCGCCCGGTGGTTTCCCACATCTCCATCGCCACATGCAGGTCGCCCGTCTTCAGCCCGGCGAACTGCGCGAGGTAATCGGCCTGCACATATTCCACATTGTAGCCCGCCTTCTTCAGCACCTCGCCCATGATGGTCGTGGTGATGAGCTGGCCCGACCAGTCGTGGAGCGTCAGCTTGATCGGATCGGTGCTTTCGACTTCGGCGAGCGCGCTGCTGCCCATCAGGGCGGCGCAGAGCGTCAGGACAAGGCGGTGACGGCGCATCGGTGGACTCCCTGTTGCTGTTGGGTCTCTCGCACGGGGCCGGAGGGCCGGATTCGCGCGGGCCTTGAGGGGAAGCGTAACACCGATGCGGCATCCCGCAACGAAAAATCCACGAAAACGCACGGGGCTTCATTGAATTTTGTGGAGTTTCGAGGTTTTCGCGCTAGTTTGTGGGGAAATGTGGGAATCTGCGCCTTCGTGGCGCCCGATCTGTGGGCAAGGGATGGAAACGGCGGGCAATCACCGGCAGGGCGAGATCCTCGCGGCGCTGCGGCGGGCGGGCGGCTCGGCGCGGATCGGCGCGCTGGCCGCGACGCTTCAGGTCACCGACGAGACGGTGCGCCGCAACATCCGCCGGCTGGAGGCCGAGGGGCTGGTGGAGAAGGTGCATGGCGGCGCGCGCCTGACCGAGCCGGCGGCCGAGGGCGACCTGCCCGCCCGCATCGCCGAACAGCCCGAGGCCAAGCGGCGCATCGCCGAATGCGTGGCGGGGCTGATCCCCGACGGCGCCTCGCTCTTTCTCGACGTGGGCTCCACCACCACCTTCATCGCCGACGCGCTGCGCGACCATCGCACGCTGACCGTGATCACCAATTCCGTCACCGTGGCCGCCAAGCTCGCCACCCGCAACGGCAACCGGCTGTTCTTCGCGGGGGGCGAGTTGCGCGCGCATGACGGCGGCTGTTTCGGGCCGGAGGTGCTGCGCTTCATCGCGGGCTTCCACACCGATTTCGCCGTGATGTCGGCCACCGCGATCAGCGCCGAGCGCGGCTTCATGCTCTATGACCTCGACGAGGCGCGCATCGCGCGGGCGATGATGGCGCAGGCCGCCGCCACCATCGTCGCCGCCGACAGCCGCAAGTTCGACCGCACCGCCCCGGTGCTGGTGGGCGATCCTGCCGGGGTCGGCCTGCTGGTCACCGACGACACCCCGCCCCCCGCCATCGCCGAGGCCGCGCGGCTCTGGGGCACCCGCATCAAGATCGCCTGAGGAGCCGACATGACCCCCACCGAAACGCTCGCCGCCGCCATCCGCATCGCCGAGGCCGCCTCGGCCCTGCCGATGGCGCATTTCCGCCGCCCCATCGGGATCGACCTGAAGGGCGACGAAAGCCCCGTCACCATCGCCGACCGCGAGACCGAGGCGGCGATCCGCCGCGCGCTGGCCGAAACCTTCCCCGAGGACGGCATCTTCGGCGAGGAATTCGGCAAGGAGCGGCTGGATGCCGACAATCTCTGGATCATCGACCCGATCGACGGCACCCGCAGCTTCATCACCGGCAACCCGCTGTTCGGCCTGCTGATGGGCCGGATCGAGCAGGGCCGCCCGGCCATCGGCATCGTGCGGATGCCGGCCTTGGGCGAGACCTTCGCGGGGGCGGCGGGCATCGGCGCCACGCTGAACGGCCGCCCGGTGCGGGTGCGCGGCACCGAGCGGCTGGCCGAGGCGATGGTCTGGGTGAACGAGGCGGAGCGGCACATGGCCGCCGATCCCGCCCGCTTCGCCCGGCTCTGCCGGATCGGCCATACCCGGCGGATGGGCTATGACTGCTATCCGCACGCCATGGTCGCGGCGGGCCAGATCGACGCCGTGATCGACATGGGGCTGGAGCCCTACGACTACATGCCGCTGATCGCGCTGGTCGAGGCGGCGGGCGGGTTGATCCGCGACTGGCAGGGGAAGCCGCTCGATCTGGACTCCGACGGGCGGGTGGTGACGGCGGCGACGCCCGCGCTGCTCGATCAGGTGCTGGAGGTGCTGGCCGGCTGAGCCCCGCTCTCCGGGTCGAGGTTCTGGAACAGGCGCAGCAGGTGGACGGCCTGCGCCGCGGGCAGCACCGCCGACCCCGCCACATGCCGGCAGGCGGCGAACAGCCGGTAGCTTTCGGGGTGCCGCAGCAGCGCCTGCGCCTTGCGGCGGTGCCAGTCGCAGGCGGCGTCATGCAGCGCGGCGAGGCCGGGCAGGGCGCGCAGCCGCGCCATCTCCTCGGCCAGCGGGGCTTGCAGGGCATCGGCGGCGGTGTTGGCCACGGCGTTGAAATTGCGCTCCACCCAGTAATGCAGGTCGAGATTCCTGCTGCTGCGATTGGGCAGGCCGCGCTCGGTCTTGACGAGATAGCTTTCCAGCGACCGCAAGGAATAATGGTGCAGCTCGGCCAGACGGCGATAATCGGTCAGCGGCAGCAGCGACAGCCGGCCGTCGCGCGCGGCATGCGGGGCGGGCAGCGGACGGCCGCTGCCATCGACCCAGGCCGGCACCCGCCCCTCGGCCTGCGCCGGGCGATGCACGCCGGGCTGGCGGAAGGCGGCGGGGCGGAACAGGGTCTTGAAATAGCTCGCGGCGATCGGATGCAGCATCTCGGCCGGGGCCGAGCGCTGGAACTGCGCGGTGACCGGGCGATCCTCGAAACCGCCGATCCCGGCATTGCCGAACAGCCGCCAGGCCAGGGCCACCGCCTCGGTCCCCTCGGGCAGCGCGGCGAGCAGGTCGGCGAAGCGGTGCGCCCCGGCATGGATCATCGGGAACTCGTCCAGATCCGAGATCAGCATCCAGTCCGCCGCCTTGCGCAGCGGATGTTTCCAGGCGGATTTCAGCGCCTGCCACTGGATGCTCTTGCCCGGCTGCCGGCTGTGGGGGGCGTGCTCCACCACCCCCGCCGCCGCCAGCGCGTCGAGCATCCGGTCGGTGCCGTCGCGGCAGTCGTTGGAGAAGATCAGGAAATCGCTCACCCCCAGCAGCCGGTGCCAGGCGATCCATTCCAGCAGGAAGGGCCCTTCGTCGCGGACCGAGGTGACGGAGACTATGCGCATGATCGACGGTTCCTTGTCAGTGCAACTTGCCGTGTCGCGCGCGCGGCGGCAAGCCGGAGCAGAGGGCCGCCCCTTGCGCCGATGCCGGGCGATGACGATGTGGGGGGCAGGGTGGCCGCGCCCGGAGGGGCCGCGGCGATCATCTTTCGGACATCCGGCCGGTTCGGCTTGCCGTCGGGGGGGCGGTCGGGCAAGACTTGCGCCGAGGTGCCGGGACGGGCAGCGACAACAACCGGGAGACAAGGGTGGCCTCCGAAGTGATCGAGCGGGACGAGCGGGCGACGGCAATGCCGGCGGAGCCGGGGGCGCCGCCGCGGCTGCGCCGGCCGATCCTCTATCAGCCGCTCATCACCGACATATCGGCGGCGCGCTGGCTGCTGCTCGCCATCATCGCGGCCTCGGTCTATTTCTTCCACGGCTTCCTGGTGCCGGTGCTGGCGGCCACCGTGATCGCGCTGGCGAGCTGGCGGCTGCGCAACCATGTCGCCGTCGATCTGGGCATGGGGCGCACGGGCGCCGCGGTGCTTCTGGTGCTGCTGATCGTGCTTTTCCTCGTGGTGCCGATCACGCTGTCGCTGATCTACACGGTGGGCGAGTTGCGCAGCTGGATCTCCTGGGGGATCGAGACCAACACGCTGGGCGCCGAGCCGCCGGGCTGGATGGGCGAATTGCCGCATGTCGGCGCCTGGCTCGACGCGCAATGGCGCCAGCATATCGGCCGCCCCGGCGCCATCAGCGAGGTGGTGCAACTGGTCAGCGGCTCCAATATCGGCTCGATCTATCGCGGCGTGGTCACCGCCGGGGCGCTGACCTTCCACCTGGCGCTGACGCTGATCTTCATGCTGATCGCGCTGTTCGTGTTCTACCGCGACGGCGACAACATCGCCCGCCAGATCGACCGGGTGGGCGCCCGCATCCTGCCGAACCGCTGGAGCCGGCTGTCGCGGGTGGTGCCGGCCACCATCAGCTCCACCGTCACCGGAATGACGCTGATCGCCATCGGCGAGGGGGTGGTGCTGGGCGTGGCCTACTGGATCGCCGGGGTGCCCTCGCCCGTCACCTTCGGGGTGATCACCGGCTTCATGGCGCTGATCCCCGGCGGCGCGCCGCTCTCCTTCACGCTGGTCTCGATCTATCTCTTCGCCAGCGGCTCGCCCATCGCCGGGGCGGGGCTGTTCGTCTGGGGCACGGTGGAGCTGTTCGTCGTCGACAAGACCATCCGGCCGGTGCTGGTCGGCGGGCCGGTGAAGCTGCCCTTCCTGCCCACCTTCTTCGGCCTGATCGGCGGCGTGAAGACCATGGGCATCGTCGGGTTGTTCGTCGGGCCGGTGCTGATGGCGCTGCTGGTGGCGATCTGGCGGGAATGGCAGCGCGAGATCGCCGGCCTCGACGGCCGTCCCGGCCTGCCGCAGGACGGCCCGGCCGGCGATGGCTGACAATCGCGTGACCGCCGCGCAGGGCGCGCCTTGCCCGTAGCCTCGGCCGGCGGGGTTTGCCATACTGGCCCGGTCTTTCCAGCGAGGAGCCAGAAATGAAGCGTGTTTCCAGTCTGATCGCCGTTGCCCTGATCGCCACCGGCGCCGCCGCCTTCGCCGAGGGCGAGGCCGCCGATCCCACCGTGAAGGCGCGCATGGATCTGATGAAGACCATCGGGATGAACACCAAGGTCCTCGGCGACATGGCCGGCGGCAAGGCGGCGTTCGACGCGGCGGCGGCGGGCACGGCGCAGGCGGCGCTGGCCGCGGCGGCGGCCGAGATCCCCGCGCGGTTCGAGCCGCAGGCCAGCGATCCGGCCTCGGAGGCCAAGCCCGAGATCTGGACCGGCTGGGACGATTTCGTCACCAAGGCCGGCGCGCTGAAAACCGCGGCCGAGGCGCTGGATCCGGCCACGCTGGAAGGGGTGCAGGCCGGAATGGCCGGCGTCGGCGGCGCCTGCAAGGCCTGCCATACCGCCTACCGGATGTGACGGCGCGCCGGCCCGCAGCGCGTCGCGGGCCGGCCCCGGCTCAGCCGCAGGTGAGTTCGGTGATCGTGCCGGCCCCGTCCAGCAGCACGTTCAGCCGGTCGTGGCGGTAATCCATCGTCGCCCCCATGCCGGGCCGCAGCACCCGCATCGGCCCCTTGCGGTCCAGCCCCTTCAGCGCCGCCTCGGGCTGGCCGATCAGCGATTGCAGCCGGTCCGCCCCGCATTGCGCCGTCATGTCCGGCACCACGGGCGCCGGCTCCGCCGTCGGCTGACAGGCGGCGAGCAATCCGCAGCCGGCGGCCGCGATCAGAAACCTGCGCATGGCATCCTCCTTGTTCCGCGGCGGGGCCGCGCCATGACCAGGCCCGATCATAGCAGGCCCGCCGCCGCGGGACAGCGATATTCGCCGGACCCTGTGGCGGGGCGCTCGCCCCGCCCGGTTCCGCGCCCCGAATTCCGCCGGATGCGGCCGATCCGCGATGCGAAGGCCGCGAAAGGGTCGCGGACGGGCTGGCACCCGGATTTTCCGGTGATAGATTCCGGGTGCAGAACGGATCCGGCCCGGCCTTTCCCCGGGCCATGGCGCCGTGAGAGATCCGGCGCACAGGAATGCGGGCGCGCCATGCCGCCCGCCACGAATGAAAGGTTACGCTCCATGATCGAGAAACGCGATTTCTACATCGACGGCGGCTGGGTCGCCCCGCTCGCGCCGAACGACTGCGCGGTGATCGACCCCTCGACCGAGGAGACCTGCGCGGTGATCTCGCTCGGCTCCGCCGCCGATTGCGACCGGGCGGTGGCGGCGGCGAAGGCGGCGTTCGGCACCTGGTCCGTCACGCCGCCCGACATCCGGCGCGGCTATGTCGCGGCGATCCTCGAGCAATACGAGGCCCGCGCCGAGGAGATGGCGCAGGCGATCAGCCTGGAGATGGGCGCGCCGATCAAGCTCGCGCGCGACAGCCAGGCCCCGAGCCTGCCCTGGCACCTGAAGAATTTCCTCCATGCCTTCGACCGGATGGAATGGGTGCGCCCGCTCGGCCCCCATGCGCCGGACGACCGCATCGCGCTGGAGCCGATCGGCGTCGTCGGCCTCATCACGCCGTGGAACTGGCCGATGAACCAGGTGACGCTGAAGGTGATCCCGGCGCTGCTGGCCGGCTGCACCTGCGTGCTGAAACCCTCGGAAGAAGCCCCGCTCTCCTCGCTGCTCTTCGCCGAATTCGTGCATGACGCGGGCGTGCCGGCGGGCGTGTTCAACCTGGTGAACGGCGATGGCGCGGGCGTCGGCACCCGGCTGTCGGAGCACCCGGATGTCGAGATGATCTCCTTCACCGGCTCCACCCGCGCCGGGCGGGCGATCTCGAAGGCCGCCGCTGAAACCATGAAGCGCGTCACGCTGGAACTGGGCGGCAAGGGCGCCAACCTGATCTTCGCCGATGCCGACGAGAAGGCGGTGGAGCGCGGCGTGCGCCACATGATGAACAATTCCGGCCAGTCCTGCAACGCGCCCTCGCGGATGCTGGTGGAGCGCGCGGTCTACGACCAGACGGTGGAGAAGGCGGCGGCCATCGCCAATGCCATCGAGGTCGGCCCCGCCTCGGCCGAGGGCCGCCATATCGGCCCGGTGGTGAACCGCCGGCAATGGGACCAGATCCAGGCCTATATCCAGAAGGGCATCGAGGAGGGCGCGCGCCTCGTCGCCGGCGGCCCCGGCCTGCCGGAGCATCTGAACCGCGGCTTCTACGTCCGCCCCACGGTCTTCGCCGATGTGAAGCCCGGCATGACCATCGAGCGCGAGGAGATCTTCGGCCCGGTGCTCAGCATCATCCCCTTCGACACCGAGGAAGAGGCGGTGCGCATCGCCAACGACACGCCCTACGGGCTGACCAACTACGTCCAGTCGCAGGACGGCGCGCGGCGCAACCGCCTCGCCCGCCGGCTGCGCTCGGGCATGGTCGAGATGAACGGCAAGCCGCGCGGCGCGGGCTCGCCCTTCGGCGGCGTGAAAGCCTCGGGGCGCGCGCGCGAGGGCGGCCATTGGGGGATCGAGGAGTTCCTCGAGGCCAAGGCGATCTCCGGCTGGGACAGCGCGGCGGAGTGACGCCGGCGGCGAGGGGGCCGCGCCTCCTCTCTCCGGACCCGCTCCGAAGCAGGGGGGCGCGGGCGGAACGGCCCGTGGCTCCATGCGAGCGGCGTGGGTTG
>JBDHSR010000093.1:0-10105 GCA_039808305.1 Gemmobacter sp.
TTTCCGATGATGGGGAGGGCGGGGTTTCGGCCCCCCGGCCCCTTCACTGCCGGGAAGATTGCTCGCGCAGGGCGACCTCGATGCCGTCGATATAGACGCGCAGGCCCAGTTCGAAATAGGCCTCGCGGTCCAGCGCGAATTCGCCCGACAGGGCCCATCCGATATTCGGATAGGTCAGGCTCATCCTGCGCAGGATCGCCTCCGCCTCTTCCCCGCCGCGCAATCCGGCGTTTCGGCGGTCCTGCTCCTCGTGCAGGGCCATGTCGGTCGCGTGGGAGATCATGCCGATGCAGGTCATGTAGGCCAGATCACCGGGGAAGCCGGAGCGTCGCAGCACACCGATCGACCTGTCGACGACCGCGCAGGCCGCCGGCGTGGTCAGCCCGACTTCGCGGACGAATTCCACCGATCCGGGCATCGAGAGCGTGACCTTGCGATAGCTGCGCGCCAGCACCTTCAGGTGTTCCTGCCAGCTTGGCGTTTCCGGCAGCGCGATCTTCTGCGAGACGATGTCCGTGCAAAGAAGCAGCAGGTCGTCCTTCGACCCGACATGGCGGTAGAGGGCGCTGACGGCCACATCCAGCTTGCGCGCGATGGCATGCATGGAAATGCCATGGAAGCCGATGTCCAGCGCGGCCTCGATGATCTTGTCGAGGCTGATGTTCGCCGGCCGGCCGCGTTTCCGCGCGGGGGGCATCGCCACATCCTTCATCTGCCGCATCGATCCCTTGCGCAATCCAGCTTCGCGGCAATGGTATCGCCATCTGGAAGGCACATGCAACCGGGCGTGGTGGCGCAGGTCGGCGGTGCGCCGGCGGGATGGCCGGCGCACCGGGTTCCGTCATTTCAGCGAGGCCGCGAAGTTCATGTGCTTGCCGGCGGCGATCCTCTGGCCGGAATAGACCCAGCCGACCAGCGCGCCCGCAGGCAGCAGCAGCAACAGCCAGCGCGCGATGCCGCCCTGTCCGCCCAGCAGCATGTCGTAATTCGCCAGCGCCAGGAACAGCGCGGCCAGAAAGCCCAAGCTGGCGATGGCCGGGGCGATCATGGTGTGCCAGAGGCGGGTATCGGCCTTGGTGCGGCGGAAGAAGGCGATCACCGAAAGGCTGGTTGCGATCAGGCCGACCTGGATCGAGACGGTGCCGAGGGCGGCGAACCACGGATAGATGACGCCCATCGGATCCTGCCCCGCGGCCAGGAAGGCCAGGTTCACCCCCAGCACGCAGGCCCCCATGAAGAGGGCGGCCGCGCCGGGCGAGCCGGCGGTCGCATGGGTCTTGCCGAGCGGCTCGACGAAAAGCCCGGCCCGCGCGATGGCGAAGATGTAGCGCGACACGATGTTGTGGAAGCCGATGAACATCGCCAGCAGGCTGGTGAAGACCAGCCACTCGAAGGACTGGCCGATGAAGCCGCCGGCATAGGCGTAGACGGTCTCGAACACGAGGCCTTGCGGATTCGCGTTCGCCGCCGCCTGCACCTGCGCCGGGCCGACGCCCATCGAGATGCACCAGACGGTGAAGGCGTAGAAGACCGCGACGAGGGCGACCGCGAGATAGGCCGCCCGCGGGATCGTGGTCTTCGGATCCTGGGCCTCTTCCGAGAACACCACCGTCGCCTCGATGCCGGTGTAGTTCGTGACGGCGAACAGGAAGGCGATGCCGAGACCCGGCGCCGCGATCTGCGACCAGGCGAAGCCGTCCGACGACAGGCCCGCCGCGCCGCCGGCGGTCAGGATGCCGATATTCATCGCCATGAGGACCGCCACTTCCAGCACCAGCAGCACGCCGAGCGCCTTCAGGCTGACATCCACGCCGCGCCAGGTCAGGAAGGTCACGAGGCCGATCAGCACGATCAACGAGAGCGCCGGCGGGATGTTCAGCCCAAACTTCTCGCCGAAGGTGTATTGGATGAGGCCGGCGGTGAAACTCCAGAACCCGGTCACGAGGGCCAGGTATCCGATGACGGTCGTCATGGCGACGGCCGAGGCGACGCGGGGGCCGAAGCCCTGCGCGACATAGGCGACGAAGCCGCCGGCATTGCTGATATGCCGGCTCATCGCCACATAGCCGACCGAGAATATGCCGAACAGCAGCCCGACGATCAGCATGATCCCCGGCGCCCCCGGCCCGGCCGCGCCGAAGATCACCGGCGAGCCGCCGACGATGGCCCCGATCGGGGCGACCGCCGCGATGACGAAGAACACGATGGCGGCGACAGACATGTTGTTGCCGCGCAGGCCGGTGCCCGCACCGGTTTGTGCAGATATTTCAGTCACTTCTTCCTCCCCGTTCCGTGGCGTTTGTGCCACGTTTTCCCGTTTTCCGGATGATCCGTGCCGCTGTCGCCCGCCCGGCGCGCGCAGATGGCACGGGGTCTTGTCGAAAAAAGGGGCCGGCGAACGGCCCCCTTCGCATGGTCAGGGCTTGCTCTTCGGTCCCGGCTTGCGGTCGGCCCGTCTGGCCTCCAGCTGCCCCTCGGCCTCGGCGACCAGCTTCTCGCGGCGCATGGTCCGGCGCATCAGCCGGGTCAGGCGCTGCGGGACGAATTCGCGCGCCCCTCCGCCCGCCGCGCCATGGCCGCACTGCGACTTGCCGGGGCCGCAGGCGCCCGCGAGGGCAGGGGGCAGGTCGAGCGAGGGGTTGAAATCGAAGAAATTGGTCGGCTTCAGCTTGAAGCCGAGTTTCGCGCTGGGCATGATCGGCCAGTCTTCCAGCCGCGGCACATGGTGGTGGCAGAAGACATACCACAGCACGATGTCCTCGTTGTCGATCGGACGGTTCCTCGCGGTCCAGGCCGGCAGGCCGTCCGGGCCGGGATTCTGGTTGGGGAAGCGGCCGGCGGCGAACAGCTCCTTCTCGTCGAAGGGCGTGACCCAGAGGTGGTGGTTCAGATAGCCCGCCCGCCGCGCGATCGAGGATTCCGGCTGGAAATAGGGCAGGCCCAGTTCCATCGGCTCGATCCGGTAACCGACCGGCGTGCCCATCCGGTTCAGCGAATTGGGATTCTGCACCACCCAGGTCCGGGAGGAGCGGTAGTCGTGGCAGCGCTGCGCCTGCTGTTCGGTCTCGAACACCGTGGTCGTGGTGTAGAAGGCATTGCCGCCGGGATTGGTCGGGCCGGTCGGGTCGGCGACCGAATTGACCTCGACCACGCGGTTCTTCTCGCCGTCGAGGTTCATGTCGAGCCGGGCGCAGAAGAAATGCTGGTGGTTCGGGGCGTAGAGCCCGTCCTCCATCATGGTGCCGTGGCGCGGCTTCTCGCCGGGCTGCACGGCGCCGGTCTGCATGATGCCGTTGGCCTTGACCTCCAGCTCCAGCGAACCGTCGAGGCGGAAGTTCCAGTAGAAGGCGTATTCGTAGTTGCCGACCGTGGCGATGAAGGAGACGACGAACTTGGTCGAGCGGCGGTTCTCGATCTTCTCGGTACGCAGGTCGGTGTGCTTCCACATGATCGAGTCGTCTTCCTCGTGCATGCAGATCGCGTTGGGAACCGACTCGATCTCGCCGAAGGCATTGACGAAATCGAAATCGAAATAGCGGATCTCGCCCAGGCAGTCGCAGCCGAGCGTCAGCGAGTTCGCCAGCACGCCCAGACCGTATTCGCCCACGTCGAAGGCGTTTTTCATCCCGTTGGTCGAGCTGTCGTCGCAATAGGGCACCGTCATTTCCGAGATCGAGGCCCGGTAGCAGATCGGCCGCACCCTGCCGGTCAGCGGATCGTCGTAGCGGATGTCGTGCAGCACGAGGCCCTCGCGCGGGTTGAACGACATATGGAAGGACCAGCGCTGCCAGTTCACCGCCCAGCCATCGACCGTGTAGTTCACCCCCTCGGGCTGGGTGATGACGATGGGCTTCAGCGGCTCGCGCATGTTCTTGATGTATTGCCGCTCGTAATTGCGCATGGTCTGGGGGATCGGCACGACGCCGGTGTCCTTGACCTCGACCACGCATTGCGCGTTCAGGTCGACCAGCGCCGTCAGTCCCTCGATCGGATGGGCATAGATGTTGTCGTTGGATTCCTTGCGCAGCAGGAACATGCCGCGCACCAGCCGGCGGGACGGATCCTCGGTTTCCGAGAAATGGCCGGCGCTCAGCGGGTCGATGCAGACGAGGCCGCGTTCGGCGATGTCGAGCCCGCGCTTCTCCAGCGCCCGGGCCACGCGTTCGTCCTGCATGCAGATGATGGTCATCTCGACGAATTCGTCGGGGATGAGCATCGGCTGGCCCTTGTCCTGCGCGATCTCCCAGGAGACGATCTCGCCCTTGGACAGCGACACCACGGCGTCGATGGTCCGGGTCGACAAGGTGTCGATCAGCAGCGCCTCGACCAGCCGCTCGAAGCTCTGTCCGGGGCGGAAGCCGGCCATGAAGGACTTCGGCGGCTCCTGCGCCTGCAAGCTGACGAAGCGCATCCCGTTGCGGAACTGCGCGCTGCCCTGGACGATGCGGACGGCCGTTTCCAGCTCGTCATGGGCCAGGGGGTCGAAGGGATGGGCGATGTTGTGCTTCGGGTAGGCTTTCGCCAGAGTGGCCGTATCAAGGCTCATGTCGTTCTCCTCCAATGCGGCGCAGGCCTCAATAGGCGATGCAGACCGTCTTTTCTTCCGTGAACAGGTTGATCGCGGCTTTGCCGTGCTCTCTGCCGATGCCCGAAAGCTTGCGGCCGCCGAAGGGCAGGTTGGCATCGAAGACGCCATGGCAGTTGACCCAGACGGTTCCCGCCTGGATGCGGGGGATCAGCATGTTGATCTTCGAGATGTTCTGGCTCCAGATCGAAGCCGCCAGACCGTATTTGCTGTCGTTGGCCAGCTCGACCAGCTCGTCCAGCGTGCCGTAGGGCATCACGGTCAGGACCGGCCCGAAGATCTCTTCCCGGACACATTCGAACCCGTGATCGACGCCGGTGATCACCGTGGGGCGGATGAAATAGCCCTCCGTTCCGGCGATGGCCTCGCCGCCGGAGGCGATCGTCGCCCCGGCCTCGCGGCTGCGCTCGATATAGCCCAGGACGCGCTGGTGATGCACCTTCGACACCATCGGGCCGACATGGACGCGGTTGTCGAAGCCCGAGCCGACCTTCAGGAGCTCGGTCATGTCGAGGATGCGCTGCATGTAATCGTCGAATCGCTTGCGCGGCAGGTAGACGCGCGAGCCGGCGACGCATTGCTGGCCGTGGTTGAAGAAGGTGGCCATGGCCGCGTTCGGCCCGAGGAAATCCGGGTCGATGTCGTCCAGCACCAGCACCGGCGACTTGCCCCCGGTTTCCAGCGAGAAGCGGGTCATGTTCTCGATCGCCGCATGGCCGATGGCCTGTCCGACGCGGGTCGAGCCGGTGAAGGCGACCTTGTTCACGCCCGGATGGGCGACCAGCGGCGCCCCGACCTCGGTCCCGGTGCCGGTGACGATGTTCACCACGCCGTCGGGAAAGCCCGCCTCCTGGATCAGCCGGGCGAGATGCAGCGCCGTCAGCGGCGTGTCCTCGGCCGGTTTCAGCACGACGGTGCAGCCGCAGGCCAGTGCCGGCACGATCTTCCACAGCGCCATCAGGTGAGGGAAGTTCCACGGCACGATGGCGGCCACCACGCCCACGGGCTCGCGCCGGGTATAGGCCTGATAGCGGATGCCGGCGCCGATGGGCTCGCGGACCGAAAGCTCCAGCGCGCTGCCTTCCAGCTTGGTGGCCCAGCCCGCCATGTAGCGGATGAAGTCCACCGCCATCTCGACCTGGACGAAACGGGCGACGTCGATCAACTGGCCCTGATCGAGGGTTTCCAGCTGGGCGATCCGTTCCCCGTCCCGCTCGATCAGGTCGGCCAGGCGCAAGAGCAGAAGCTGGCGGTCCGCCGGCAGCATATGGCGCCAGGCGGGGTGGTCGAGCGCCCGCCGGGCCGCGGAAACCGCCAGGTCGACATCCCGCGAATCCGCCCTGGGAACCTCGGTGATCTTGCGGCCGGTGGCGGGATCGACGGTTGCGAATCTCTCGCCTGATACGGAATCGACGAACGCTCCGTTGATCAACATCTTGAGGTTCCTGGGTTCCAGGAACTCAAGAACTTGTTGATCCACGACGGTTTCGAACTTCGGGATATACATGGATGCCCTCGCTGTTTTCGGGACGCGGCATTAAGTGAACACCGTTCTTGACAAACATATGTGAATGATGTTCTCAATTTACGTCAAGAAAAATCTATCTGAGTTGCATCAAAATCCGGGGCGGCCGCCCGACCGAGGGGATCGGGGCGGCGGACCTTGGCTGGCAAGGGGGGCGCGACATGCGGTTTGACCGGGTTTTCATTCCTTACGGGGCCTATTGGACGACGCCCTTCTGCCGCTGGCAGGGGGCGCTGTCCGGCGAGCATCCGCTGAAGCTGCTGGCCGCCACCGGGGCGAAGGTGCTCGCCGGGAAGGGCGAGGATCCGGGCGCGTTCGACGGGCTGCATCTGGGCACCACGGTTCCCAGCCACAAATGCTTCTGGGGCGCGCCCTGGGTCGCCGCGATGATGGGCAACGACCGGCTGGCCGGCCCGACGCTGGCGCAGGCCTGCGCCACTTCGGCGCGTGTGCTGGCTTCGGCGGCTTCGGCGATCCAGCTCGGTTCGGCGCGGCGGCTGCTGGCGGCGGCGGCGGACCGGACCAGCAACGACCCGCTGCTGGTCTACCCGGATCCGGCCAATCCCGGCGGCACCGCGACGGCCGAGAACTGGACGCTGGACAACTTCCGGAACGATCCCTACGCCGGTCTGGCGATGGTCGAGACGGCCGAGAACATCGCGTCCCGGTTCGGCTTCTCGCGCGAGGCGCAGGATGCCGTCACCCTGCATCGCTACCGGCAATATTGCGATGCGCTGGCCTCCGACCGGGCCTTCCAGCGGCGCTACATGCAGCCGGTGACGGTCCGGCAGGGCAAGGCTTCGGTCGAGATCGCCGCGGACACGGGCGTCACCGAAAGCACGGCCGAGGGGCTGGCGCGCCTGCGCCCGCTGCGCGATGGCGGAACGGTGACCTTCGGCGGCCAGACCCATCCCGCCGACGGACATGCCGGAATGGTCCTGTGCGACACGCCCGCCGGAGCGGCCCGGGTCCAGCTGCTGTCCTATGGCGAGGGGCGGGCGGAGCCGGGGCATATGGGGATGGCCCCGGTGCCCGCCGCCGAGGCCGCCCTTGCCCATGCCGGCAGGACCATCCGGGACATCAAGGCGATCAAGACCCACAACCCCTTCGTCGTGAACGATCTTTATTTCGCGCAACAGATGGGCGTTCCGGTCGAGGAGATGAACCGCTTCGGCTCCTCGCTGATTTTCGGGCATCCCCAGGGGCCGACCGGCCTCCGGCTCGTCATCGAACTGATCGAGGAACTGGTGCTGGCCGGCGGGGGATACGGCCTGTTCACCGGCTGCGCCGCCGGGGACAGCGGCGCCGCGCTGGTCCTGCGCGTCGATTGACCCGGACAGCCGACGGAAAGGACAGCCCGATGCCGTTCTACAAAGTCCGCGACTGGACCTCGGCCTATGAGATCGAGCCCCATATCGCCGATGCGATGCGGTTCTACGAAGCCTGGCAGGCCGACGGCGAGAGCTTCCGCGCCGCGCTGCCCGAATCGCGCAGGCTTCTCGACCTGCGCTATGGGCCGGCCCCGCGCAACCTCATGGACATCTTCCTTCCCGAAGCGCCGCCCCGGGGCCTCGTGGTCTTCGTCCATGGCGGATACTGGAGCGAATGCGACAAATCCCTCTGGTCGCAATTCTCCGAAGGCGCGCTTCGGCGTGGCTATGCGGTCTGCATCCCCGGCTACACGCTCTGCCCGGAGGCGAGGATCGCCGGTATCGGCCGCGAGGTCGCCGCCGCGGTCGAGCTGGCCGCCGGCAGGATCGCCGGCCCCATCGCGCTGACCGGCCATTCCGCCGGCGGTCATCTGGCCAGCCGTCTGGTCGCCGGGCCGCGGCTGCTGTCCGGGGCGGTGCTGGCCCGAATCGGCAGTCTGGTTTCGATTTCCGGCCTGCACGACCTGCGTCCGCTGCTCGCGACCGCGATGAACGGAACGCTCGGCCTCGACGAGGCCGAGGCGGTTTCGGAAAGCCCCGCGCTGCTGCGTCCGGCCCGCGACATTCCCGTGACCTGCTGGGCGGGTTCCGCCGAACGGGCAGAGTTCCTGCGCCAGAATGCGCTGCTGGCGAATGTCTGGGCCGGGCTGGGGGCGTCGACGCGCGCCATTGTCGCCCCGGACCGCCACCACTTCGACGTGATCGACGATCTGCGGCAGCCCGGCAGCGACCTGATCGCCGCCCTGCTGGACCCGCTCGACCCGAAATGACCCCAACACGCGGCACATGCGCCGCCTCATGCAACCCGGAGGGATACGACATGCCCGAGATCGGCCCCATCTTCCCCAGCGTCGTTCACATGTTGCGCGCGGCCGCAGAGGCGGTGCCCGACCGGCCGGCCGTGATCTGCGGCGAGGATCGGCTGACCTATCGCGAGTTTCTCGCCGCCGTTCTGGCGCTGGCGGCGGAACTGCGCGCCGGCGGGGTCGGCGCTGGCGACAGGGTCGCGACCATCATGGCCAATTCGGCGGATGCCGCCATCGCCGTTTTCGGCGTGCAGGCGGCGGGGGCGCAACTGGTGCCCCTGAACCCCGCCTATACCGCGGCCGAGCTCGGACAGGTTCTCGCGGATGCCGCGCCGCGCGCGATCATCCATGACGAGGCGCTGACCGACAGGCTTTCCGGCCTCGTGCCGCCCATGGTTCTCGATCTGGCGATCGGCCCGGCCGCGCGCCGGCTGGTCCATGGGCGGCACGAGGCCGGGGCGGAGGCTTTCCTGCCCACGGCGGACTCCCTTTCCACCCTGCAATATACCGGCGGCACCACCGGCCGGCCGAAGGGGGCCGACATCAGCCATCGCTCGGTCGCCACCAATGTCGCGCAGCGCGAGGCGCTGCTGCCGACCGAGGACGGCGAGCAGGTCATGTGCATCACGCCGCTGTTCCATGTCTATGCCGCCTCGATGGGCCTTTATCTGGCGGCGAATTGCCGGGGCACCCTGCATATCGTCAGGAAGTTCGATCCCGGCGCCGTGCTGTCGCTGATCGAAAGCCGGAGGATCGGCGTGCTCGCGGCCAGCCCGACCATCCTTCTCGGCCTGATGGCGCACGAGGCTTTCGCGCGGACCGATTTCAGCGCGCTGAAAGTCTGCTCCTCCGGCTCGGCGGCGCTGCCGGAAAGCGTGCTGCATCGCTGGGAACAGGCGACCGGCTGCCCCGTCTGCGAAGGCTATGGCCAGACCGAGGCCGGCCCGGTGCTGTCCTACAATCCCCGGCGCGGCCGGCGCAAACCCGGCAGTGTCGGGGTCGCGGTTCCGCTGACCGAAATCCAGATCGTCGACCTGGAGACCGGCACCACCGTCCTGCCGCCGGGAGAGGCCGGCGAGGTCAGGGCGCGGGGGCCGCAGGTCATGTCGGGCTATCGCAACCGCCCGCAGGAAACCGCCGAGGCCCTGCGCGGCGGCTGGCTCCATACCGGCGACATCGGGCGCCTCGACGCGGAGGGTTACCTGACCATCTGCGACCGCAAGAAGGACATGGTGATCTCCGCCGGCTTCAACGTCTATCCCCGCGAGATCGAGGAGGTCCTGCTGGCCCATCCCGGCATCGCGGAGGCCGCGGTGATCGGCGTGCCCGACCCCTATCGCGGCGAGGCGCTGGTCGCCTATGCGATCCGCCGCGCCCCGGACCTGACGCCGGAAGCCGTGATGGACCATCTGGGACGGTGCCTGACCAAATACAAATGGCCGCGCGAGGTGCGCTTTCTGGAGGCGCTGCCGAAAACCACGGTCGGCAAGACCGACAAGGCGGCGCTGCGGGCGCTGTTCGGGGCGGAGGGGCGGGGATGACGGCGATGCCGGGGAAAGACCGGGCACCCGGCCGCGCCGGGGACGGCGAGGGTCCACCCCGCCGGCTGCGCAGCCTGCTCTGCCTGTCGGCCTCTCCGGTCTTCGGTGTCATGGCCATTCTGTCCGCCCTGATGCCGCAGGTCGACATCTGCGCGACGACGGGAGGATTGGCGTTCCTGGGCGGAATGCCGTGGATGTATGCGCTGATGTGCTTCTTC
>JBDHSR010000094.1:0-10092 GCA_039808305.1 Gemmobacter sp.
CGCCGATGCCGCGCGCCAGCACGAAGCGCAGCTTGCCGTCCAGCACCTTCTTGTCCTGCCCCATCAGCGCCAGCAGCGCCTCGGCCCCCGGCAGGTCGCCCGGAATGTCGGAAAGGTCGACCTTCATCCCCATCGCCCGCAGATGCGCCCGGACCCGGCTCGGCGCCTCCTGCGCGCAAAGGCCCAGCCGCTGCGACAGCTCGAAGGCCAGCGCGCAGCCGATCGCCACCCCCTCGCCATGCAGCAGCCGGTCGGAATAGCCGGTCGCCTTCTCCAGCGCGTGACAGAAGGTATGGCCGAGGTTCAGCAGCGCCCGGTCGCCCTCCTCGGTCTCGTCGCGCTCGACGATCCGCGCCTTCATCTCGACCGAGCGGCGCACGGCGTATTGCCGCGCCGCCGGATCGCCCGCCGCCAGCGAAGGCCCGTTCGCCTCCAGCCAGTCGAAGAAGGCGGCGTCGCCCAGGAGCCCGTATTTCACCACCTCGCCATAGCCGGCGAGGAAATCGCGTTCGGGCAGCGTGTCGAGAAGGCCGATATCGGCCAGCACCAGCGACGGCTGGTGGAAGGCGCCGACCAGGTTCTTGCCCTGCGCGGTGTTGATCCCGGTCTTGCCGCCGACCGAACTGTCCACCTGCGCCAGGAGCGAGGTCGGGATCTGCACGAAGCGCACGCCGCGCCGCAGCACCGCCGCCGCGAAGCCGACCAGATCGCCGATCACCCCGCCGCCGAGCGCCACCACCACGTCGCGCCGCTCAACCTTCTGTTCCAGGAGCCATTCGACGCAGCGCGCGAACTGCTCCCAGCCCTTCGTCGCCTCGCCCGGCGGCAGGATCAGCGCCTCGGAGTCGATGCCCTCGGCCGCGAGCGCGCCCCGCAAGGCGGCGAGGTGGAGGCCCGCCACATGCGCGTCGGTGACGATGGCCACCCGCCCGCGGCGCAGGAGCGGCGCGATCTCCGCCCCGGCTTGCGCCACCAGCCCGCGCCCGATCCGCACGTCATAGGCCCGCGCCCCCAGCGCGACATGGACCGTCTCGGATCCGCTCATCTCACACCCCTTCCAGCACGTCGGGCCGCCCGCGCAGCGCCGCGATCACCCGATGCGCCATGTCCTCGATGGAAAATTCCGGCGCGGAATCGACCGCGAGATCCGCCTTCGCATAGGCCGGCACCCGCGCCTCGTAAAGCTGGCGCAACGTCTCGCGCGGATTGGCGGTGCGCAGCAGCGGCCGCGTGGTCTTGTGGCGCACCCGCTGCCACAGCAGGTCGAGATCCGCCCGCAGCCAGACCGAGATCCCGGCCTCGGCGATGATGCCGCGGTTGCGCTCGCTGAGGAAGGCGCCGCCGCCGGTGGACAGGATGCAGGGCGTCCCGCGCAGCAGCCGCGCGATCACCTCGCTCTCGCGGTCGCGGAAGAACGGCTCGCCGTCGCGTTCGAAGATCTCGGCGATGCTGCGCTGGGCGGCCTTGACGATCTCCTCGTCGGAATCGCGGAACGGCACGGCCAGCATCCGCGCCATCGCGGTGCCCACGGCGGTCTTGCCCGCCCCCATCATGCCCACCAGAACGACCGTCTTCTTCAGACGCTCCATACCCACGCCACCCCTGCTTGCCCGCGCAAGCCGGCAGTCCGCCGCCGGGCGCGCGAAGTTTTGTCCTGAATGGCGTGAACTTGACGGAATTGCCATATATAATCGTCGGAATACCGCGCGCCGGGCTTGGCTTCCGCCGGCGCAGACGGCAAGAACGGGCAGAAGACGCGAAGGACGCAACAGCCATGCTGAGGATCATCAAACTGCTTTTCCTGCTGGCCGTGCTCGGCTTCGTGGCGCTTGTGGGATATGCCTATTTCGGCGTGAAGCCGCCGCTGCCGCAGGATGTGACCAAGCCGGTGACGCTTGATGCCGGTTGAGCTGCGGCGGCTGAGCCTGACGCTGGGCCTGCTGCTGGCGCTGCCGGGCGCGGCCGGCGCCGAGGGGCCGCTTTCCGCGATCGACTGGCTGTCGAAATCGGTCGCCGCCGCGCCGCGCGGGACGGCCCGGCCCGATGGCAAGCCGCCGAGCTCGGTGCCGCTGCCGCGCGCCGACGGCAAGGAGCCGGCGGTGACCAAGAACGCCAATCCGGCCGAGGTGACGGTTTCCGTCCTCGGCGCGCCGACGCCGGACGGGGTGGGGCTGCTGTCCTCGGCGCGGACCGGCCTGCCCAAGAAGCTCTGGGGCCTGATGCGGGCCGAGGAGGTGGCGCGGCTGCTCTCGCAGGAGCGGATCGACAGCCTGCCCTCGCTTCAGGGGCTGATGATCACCCTGCTGCTGGCCGAGGCGGAGCCGCCGGTGGACAGCGGACCGCAGGGCGTCGCGCTGCTGGCGCGGATCGACAAGCTGCTCGCCATGGGGGCGCTGGATCAGGCCGGGGCGCTGGCCGCGCTGGCCGGCACCAGCACGCCGGAGCTGTTCCGCCGCCGCTTCGACATCGCGCTGCTGACCGGCGAGGAGGATGCCGCCTGCGAGGAGATGCGCGGCTCGCCGCAGCTCGCGCCCACGCTGCCGGCCCGGATCTTCTGCCTCGCCCGCGCCGGCGACTGGAACGCGGCGGCGCTGACGCTGGGCACCGCCAAGGCGCTCGGCCAGGTCGCGCCGGACGAGGAGGCGCTGCTCGGCCGTTTCCTCGACGCCGAACTGACCGACAGCCTGCCCGCCCTGCCGCCGCCCGCCCAGCCGACGCCGCTGGTCTGGCGCATCTACGAGGCGATCGGGGAGCCGCTGCCGACGCTCGGCCTGCCGCTCGCCTTCTCGCATGCCGAACTGCGCCCGCAGGCCGGCTGGAAGGCGCAGATCGAGGCGGCGGAGCGGCTGGCCCGCGCCGGGGCGATCACGCCGAACATGCTGCTCGGCATCTATACCGAGCGCAGCCCGGCGGCCTCGGGCGGGGTCTGGGACCGGGTGGACCTGTTCCAGCGCTTCGACGCCGCGCTGGCCAAGGGCGACAAGGCGGCGGTATCCGCGATCCTGCCGCAGGTCTGGCAGGCCATGGCCTCGGCCGAGCTGGAGGCGCCCTTCGCCGCGCTTTTCGCCACGCGCCTGATGGAGCTGGGGCTGGAGGGCGAGGCCGGCGCGCTGGCCTTCCGCATCGGCCTGCTCTCGACCGGCTACGAGACGGTGGCGCTGCGCCGCAAGGCCGCGGTGCCGCAGCCCGACCCGCAGGAGGCGTTCCTGATCGGCCTCGCCCGCGGCGACATCCGCGGCCTGACCCCGCCCGACAGCATGGCGCGCGGTCTCGCCCCCGCCTTCCTCGCCCCCGCGATCGGCGACGACGCCCGCCTGCTGCTGGACGAGAAACGCTTCGGCGAGGCGCTGCTTCTGGCCATGGACCGGGTGGGGCGCGGCGTGCATGGCGACCCGCGCGGCGTGGCGGAGGGGCTGTCGCTCCTGCGCCGGATGGGGCTGGAGGGCGTGGCGCGCCGCACCGCGCTGGAGCTTCTGCTGCTGGAGCGGCGCGGATGACCGCCGACGCGACGGCGCAGCGCTGGATCTCCGCCTTTCTGGAGGCGCAGGCGGCCGAGCGGGACGCCGCGCGCAACACCCGCCTCGCCTATGGCCGCGACCTGCTGGATTTCGCGGGCTGGCTGGCCCATCGCGGCGGATCGCTGGCGACCGCCGAGCGGGCGCAGGTCGAGGATTACCTCGTCTCCTGCGAGGCGGAGGGGCTGTCGGCGGCCACCCGCGCCCGCCGGCTCTCGGCGATCCGCCAGCTTTACCGCTTCGCCCATGAGGAGGGCTGGCGCGACGGCAATCCCGCGCTGCGGATCGGCGGGCCGGGGCGCGAGAAGCGGCTGCCCAAGGTGCTGAGCCATGCCGAGGTCGACCGCCTGCTGGAGGCCGCGCGCGACAAGGGCCGCTCGCTCGACGACCAGATCCGCAACCGCGCGCTGCTGGAGCTGCTCTACGCCACCGGGATGCGGGTCTCGGAACTGGTGGAGCTGCCGGTGGCGGCGGTGCGGGGCGATCCGCGCATGATCCTGGTGCGCGGCAAGGGCGGCAAGGAACGCATGGTGCCGCTCTCCGCCCCGGCGCGCGAGGCGGTGGCCGACTGGCTCCTCCGCCGCGACCGGGCGGAGGAGCTGGAGCGGCAACAGGGCCGCCCGGCCTCGAAATTCCTGTTTCCCGGCCGGGGCGCGGCCGGGCACCTGACGCGCAACCATTTCTACATCCTGATCAAGGACATCGCGGTGCTGGCCGGGGTCAGCCCGTCCAAGGTCACCCCGCATACGCTGCGCCACGCCTTCGCCACCCATCTGCTGCAAGGCGGCGCCGATCTGCGGGTGATCCAGACGCTGCTCGGCCATGCCGATGTGGCGACGACCGAGATCTATACCCATGTGCTCGACGATCACCTGAAGGCGCTGGTGCTCGACCACCACCCGCTCGCCCGCACCACCGCAGCCCGCGAGACCGAAGACTGATCCCATGGCCCTGCTGATCGCCCTGCCCGTCCTGCTGCTCTTCGCCGCCTTCTTCTCGGGGGCCGAGACGGCGCTGACCGCCGCCTCGCGCGCCAAGCTGCGGGCGCTGGCCGAGAAGGGCGCGCGGGGGGCGCAGGCGGCGCTGGCCATCGCCGAGGACCGCGAGAGGATGATCGGCGCGCTGCTGCTGGGGCGGACGGCGGCGAAGGTCGCCCTCGCCGCGCTGGCGACGCTCTGGCTGATCCGGCTGGAGGGCGGCGTGGCGCTGGCGGTGGCGGGGGCGACGCTGGCGCTGCTGGTCTTCGCCGAGGTGCTGCCGCGCGCCCTCGCCGTGGCCTTCCCGGAAACCGCCGCCACCGCGCTCGCCGCCCCGGCCGGTCTGGCCATCGCGCTGCTGTCGCCCGTCGTCACGGTGATCCGGGCGCTGGTGCGGGGGCTGCTGCGGCTCGTCGGCATCCATCCCGATGCCGAGGGGCGGATGCTCGCCATGCGCGAGGAGATCGAGGAGGCCATCGCCCAGGGCCATAGCGGCGGCGCGGTGGAGAAGGAGGACCGCGACCGCCTGCTCGGCGCGCTGCAACTCGGCGACCGCACGGTGGAGGAGGTGATGAAGCATCGCCGCCAGATCGCCATGCTCGACGCCGACGCCGCGCCCGACGCGATCCTGAGCGCGGTGCTGGCCTCGCCGCATACCCGCCTGCCGCTCTGGCGCGGCGAGCCCGAGAACATCGTCGGCGTGATCCATGCCAAGGATCTGCTGCGCGAGGTGGAGCGGCTGGTGCGCGGCGGCGAGGGGACGCTGGCCGATCTCGACGTGGTGAAGGTGGCGATGAAGCCCTATTTCGTCCCCGAGACCACGCCGCTCGACGAGCAGATGCGCGAATTCCTGAAACGCCGCACCCATTTCGCGCTGGTGGTCGACGAATACGGCGCGCTCCAGGGCCTCATCACGCTGGAGGACATCATCGAGGAGATCGTCGGCGACATCCGCGACGAATTCGACGTGGTGAAGAAGGAGGACGCGCCGAGCCGCGACGCGACCGGCGCCTATCTGGTGGACGGCGCGATGACCATCCGCGACCTGAACCGGGCGATGGACTGGGCGCTGCCCGACGACGAGGCCAATACCATCGCCGGGCTGGTGATCCACGAGGCGCAGATGATCCCGCTGGAAGGCCAGGTGTTCAGCTTCCACGGCTTCCGCTTCGAGGTGCTGGAGCGGCGCGAGAACCGGCTGACCCGGCTGCGCATCCGCCCGCTTTCCTAGGCCCCGCTTTCCCGGATTCAGAGCAGGTCGATATGGTCGAGCAGGCCCTTGGTCGTGGTCAGCCCCTCCAGCAGCAGCTTGTCGCCGCCGCCGAAGTCGAACAGCACGCCCTCGTCCGTCACCTTGACCACCTGCGACAGCACCTTGTTGGTCAGGCCGGTGGCGGAAAGCTTCACGCCCTCCAGCAGCCCCCGGTCCAGCGCCAGCCGGTCGTCCTCGCGCAGGTTGAAATCCTGAATGCGGTCGAAACCGTATTTGCGGCCGAAGACGAAGGTGTCCGTCCCCTCGCCGCCGTTCAGCCGGTCGGCGCCCGCCGCGCCGGCCAGCGAATCCTTGCCCGGCCCCCCGCGCAGCACATCCGCCCCGGCGCCGCCGTCCAGCGTGTCGTTGCCCGCGCCGCCTTCGAGCGTGTCGTTCTCGCTGCCGCCCTCCAGCCGGTCGTTGCCGGCCTCGCCCAGCAGGCGGTCGCTGCCGGCGTCGCCCTGAAGCCGGTCATTGCCGTTGCCGCCCCGCAACTGATCGTTGCCCGCCCCGCCGATCAGCCGGTCATTGCCGCCGAGCCCGTTCAACACATCCGCGCCGCCCTTGCCGTCCAGCACGTTGACCGCGCTGTTGCCGGTCAGCGCATTGGCGGCGTTGCTGCCGGTCAGGTCGGCCTTCCCCACGCCCAGAATGCCGGCATCGGCGATCCCCTTGACCAGCGTCACGTCGCCCGAGACCAGGAGCGTGTCGCCGTTCACCACATCGACCTTGACGTTGCCCTCGGTCAGGCCGACCTCGATCTCGGTTCTCGCGCCGATCAGCACGGTCACCGTCGCGCCGAACCTGGCCGAGAGGCCATAGCCGCCGGCCGCCTCGGTCGTCGTGGCGGAGCCGCCCTCGATCCGCATCGCGAGACCGCCCTGCCCCTCGCCCATGGAATAGAACCCGTCGCCGTCCTTGTCGGCATAGGCGACGCCGGTCACCCAGGCGCGGGAGGCGATGCTCGCGAAATCGGTGACCGCGACCGAGACCTTCGTCCCCGAAACCGTGCCCTGTTCCTGCGCATAGCCGATCTCGCGGAAATCGTCGCGCAGCATGTTGCGGCGGTGGCCCGCGCTCTTCAGCCAGTCGGCGTGATGGGTCTGCACCATCTTCTCGAAGGTGGTGCCGTTGTAGTCGCGCAGCGTGAGGTTCTCTCCGAACCACCATTTGTCGGTGCCGCGCTTGTAGCCGCCGGCGACGATCCGCTGCTCGTAGGTGTTCTTGCCCGGCCCGAGGTGATAGGGCAGATATACGGTCTGGAGATCGTACCAAGACACCCCGTTCTTGGGCGAGCCGATCCAGGCCGCATAGCCGATCGCCGCCTTTTCGAGATGGGCCTGCGGCGCCAGGACCTGTTTCGCCGCATCGCTCAGCGTGCCGGGCGAGAGGCCGTCGTTCAGCGACTTGATCCCGTAGCGCTTCATCTCGCCCAGTGGATCGAGCCGGGCACGGTTGATCAGTTCGATGGCATATTGCTCGGCGGCGGTGATCGGCATGGGAACTCCCGGGGCATGATTGCGTCAGTCGACCGGAAACCTGTGACCCCCGCATGGCCGGGATCGGGCGGCGATATGGCACTCTCCGCGAAATCGCGAACCGGATTGCACCTTAACGCTTTCCGAACAGGGTGCCAAGCACTCCACGGACGATGGCCTGTCCCGATCTGGTGCCGAGCTGGCGCGCGAAGCTTTTCGCAAAGGCCTCGGTCACGCTGTCGCCGCGGCGGGCGGCGGGTTTCGGCGCGGATTTCGGGGCCGGGGCCGGGGCCGGGGCCGGGCGGGTGCCGTCGTAGCGGCGGGCCTTGTTGAACTCGCGCCACTCGCCGGGGTCGATGCGCAGATCGTCGCCCTTCGGCGCCTCGGCCTCCGCCGCCGCGCGGGCCGCCGCCTCGGCGCGGGCGCGCAGCTTCTCATAGGCCGATTCCCGGTCGATCGCCGCGTCGTACTTGCCCCGGAGCGGCGAGGCGGCGATCAGCGCCCGGCGCGTCTCGGCGGCGATCGGGCCGAGTTGCGACGAGGGCGGGCGGATCAGCGTGCGCTCCACGATCCCGGGCACGCCCTTCGCCTCCAGGAAAGAGGTCACCGCCTCGCCGGTGCCGACATCGCGGATCGCGTCCTCGGTGCTAAAGCGCGGATTGGGCCGGTAGGTTTCGGCCGCGCGGGAGAGATCGCGCTGGTCGCGCGCGGTGAAGGCGCGCAGCGCGTGCTGCACCCGGTTGCCGAGCTGGCCGAGGATGTCGTCCGGCACATCCGCCGGGTTCTGGGTGATGAAATAGACCCCCACCCCCTTGGAGCGGATCAGCCGCGCCACCTGCTCCACCTTCTCGACCAGCGCCTTGGGCGCGTCGTTGAACAGCAGATGCGCCTCGTCGAAGAAGAAGACGAGCTTCGGTTTTTCCGGGTCGCCCACCTCGGGCAATTCCTCGAACAGCTCCGACAGCAGCCAGAGCAGGAAGGTGGCGTAAAGCCGGGGGGAGTTCATCAACCTGTCGGCGGCGAGGATGTTCACCCGGCCCCGCCCGTCCGCGTCGCAAAGCATCAGGTCCGACAGCGCCAGCGCCGGCTCGCCGAAGAGGCTCGCGGCGCCCTGGTTCTCCAGCACCAGCAGCCGGCGCTGGATCGCGCCGACCGAGGTGGTGGAGACGAGGCCGTAGCGGGCCGAGATCGCCGGCGCGTTCTCGGCGATGAAGGTCAGCATGGCTTGCAGATCCTTCAGGTCGAGCAGCGCCAGCCCCTCCTCGTCGGCCAGCCGGAAGGCCACGTTCAGCACGCCCTCCTGCGGTTCGGTCAGCTCCAGCAGGCGCGACAGCAGCAGCGGCCCCATCTCCGAGACGGTGGCCCGCATGGGGTGGCCCTGCTCGCCGTAGAGATCCCAGTAGGTCACCGGGAAGGCGGCGTATCGCAGGTCGAGGCCGATGGTTTCGGCCCGCTTCAGGAAGGCGTCATGCAGCTTGCCCCCGGCCTGCCCCGCCGCGCCGATGCCCGACAGGTCGCCCTTGATGTCCGACAGGAAGACCGGCACCCCGGCGGCCGAGAACCCCTCGGCCAGAACCTGGAGCGTCACCGTCTTGCCGGTGCCGGTGGCCCCGGCGATCAGCCCGTGGCGGTTGCCGTATTTCAGCAGGAGGGTCTGCGGCGCGCCATATCCCTCGCCGCCGCCGCCCACGAAAATCGACTGATCGCCCATGCCCCGTCCCCTCGCTGTGACCGTTCGGCCCGAAGATACAGGCTTCGCCCGGTTCCGCCAGACCGGATCGTGCCGCATCCCCCGCCCCGCCCGTTATCGGGCGCCAACAGCCGGAACAATGTTCTTTCCTGACACCCTCGGGCCCTTGCATGAAATTTTTGTGTTGACCTGTGGGGCGGCAAAACGTAGCGTCTGCGCAATGAAGTCGGCCAGTCCGACAGGGAGCAAATGATTGAACGAAAGGGCCGGTCCGTCCGGCCCTTTCGCGTTTTCCCCTACCCGTTTTCCTACATCGGCAAATCTGCGCGAGCCCGCTCGAAAGCGACGTTTTGCGGCCTGACAGCCGCCGGCGGCCATGCTAAGGGGCGGCATCATCAATTGAGGACCTTATCGCTATGCCGATGATTGACGTGACCAAAGCCTTGGCCCTGACCTTGACCCTCGGCCTGGCGGGGGCCGCCGCGGCGCAGGAAACCGCCCCGACGCCGACCGAAGGCCAGACCACGCAGGAACAGATCCCGGCCCAGCAACCCGCCCCGACCGAAGGCCAGCCGGCCGAAGCCCAGGCGGCGGAAGGTCAGCCCGCCGCCCCCGCCGGACAGGAGCAGGCCCCGGCGCCGCAAGCCGACGGCCCGGGCAGCATCTATGTGAAGGCCACCCATGGCGACTGGGAAGAGCGCTGCATGCGCGGGGCCGAGGGCCGGCCGGATCTGTGCCAGATCTACCAGCTCCTGAAGGATGACGAGGGCAATTCGGTGGCCGAGGTCGGCATGTTCCCCCTGCCGGCCGGCGAAAAGGCGGTGGCCGGCGCCACCATCACCGCGCCGCTGGAAACCCTGCTGACCGAGGCGCTGACGCTTCAGATCGACGGCGGCAAGGGCAAGGTCTATCCGTTCAGCTGGTGCGACCGCGGCGGCTGCGTGGCGCGGCTGGGCTTCACCGGCGAGGAGATCTCGGCCTTCAAGAAGGGCAACAAGGCGACGCTGACCATCGTGCCGGTGGCCGCGCCCGACCAGAAGGTGACGGTGGCGATCTCGCTCAAGGGCTTCACCGCCGGCTTCGACGCGCTGCCCGCGCCGGCTAAGCAGTAAACCCTCTCGCCGGGGCCGCGACAGGGCGGCCCCGGCAGACCGTCCCGGGCGGGAGCGTGGGTCGAAAT